>JAGAAZ010000121.1 GCA_017614895.1 Bacteroidaceae bacterium
GGAAAAGGTTGTAACTTTGCAGTCAAATTAGCAACGCATGAGATTATCAGAGTTGAAAACAGGGCAAACAGGTGTTATTGTCCGCGTGATGGGACATGGTGGCTTCCGTAAACGCATTGTCGAGATGGGCTTCATCAAAGGCAAGGTCGTGGAAGTTCTGCTCAACGCTCCTTTGCACGACCCTGTCAAATACAAGATTATGGATTATGAAGTCAGTCTTCGTCGCGCAGAGGCTGACATGGTTGAGGTTGTCAATGAAGAGGAAGCCAAGGCATGGGAAGCTTCCCATCCCGATTTACACGCCTTGATTGCAAATGACTGCGAGGATATCGTACAACGTGTGGCACGTATTAAAGAGCACGAACTCAACGTCGTGTTCGTGGGTAATCCAAACTGCGGCAAGACTTCCTTATTCAATATTGCCAGTGGTGCTCACGAACGAGTGGGCAATTACTCTGGGGTGACAGTTGATGCCAAAGTGGGACATTTCGACTTTGAGGGCTATCATTTCAATCTCGTCGATTTGCCAGGCACCTATTCTCTTTCAACTTATACTCCAGAAGAACTCTATGTGCGTAAATATATCATCGAGAAGCACCCAGACATCATCATCAACGTGATTGATGCAAGTAATCTCGAGCGCAACCTCTACTTGACTACCCAACTCATCGATATGGACGTACCTATGATTATTGCCCTCAACATGTTCGACGAACTGCGTGAAAGTGGAAATCAACTTGACATAGAGCAGTTGGGTATTTTGCTTGGTGCCCCTATTGTACCAACAATTGGTAAGACAGGTGAAGGAGTGAAGGAACTATTCCATCAGATCATTCAAATCGCGGAAGGTAATCAAAAGACGGCCAGGCATATACACATTAATCATGGAGTATTACTAGAAGAAAAGATTGCACGAGTTGAAGCACTCATTCGTGTGAACCCTGAACCGCATCACAACTATTCAGCACGCTTCCTGGCCATCAAACTTCTGGAGAACGACCGTCAGGTGGAAGACATTGTCCGACAATTAGAGAATTGTACCGAAATTCTTGCCGAAAGGGACGTTTGCCAAAGGGAGATACAGGAAGAAATCAACGAAGACAGCGAATCGGCCATCACAGACGCCAAGTATGGATACGTGCAAGGAGCCATGAAGGAAACGTTCCAGAAAGTACAGCGTTACAAACGGCTCATGACAAAACGCATTGACGCAGTGGTCACTCATCAGGTGTGGGGGTATCCCATCTTCCTGTTGCTCATGTATCTCATGTTCTTCTGCACCTTCAACATCGGTCAATATCCAATGGATTGGATTGATGCAGGAGTTGGATGGCTTGGTGAATGGGTTGGTGCATGGATGCCGGGAGGACCGCTTAAAGACCTTATCGTGGATGGAATCATCAGCGGTGTGGGAGGAGTGATTGTTTTCCTGCCCAACATTATGATTCTTTATGCTTTTATCTCATGGATGGAAGATTCTGGATATATGTCACGTGCTGCCTTCATTATGGATAAAATCATGCATCGAATGGGACTTCACGGCAAGTCGTTTATCCCCATGATTATGGGTTTCGGGTGTAATATTCCAGCCATTATGGCAACCCGCACCATCGAAGACCGCAAATCACGAATCATTACCATGCTCATCACTCCCCTCATGTCCTGTTCTGCCCGCCTGCCCGTCTATATCATCATCATTGGCGCATTCTTCCCTAAGAACTCCGCCCTTATCCTTTTCTGCATTTATTTGACAGGCATCGCATTCAGCGTATTGATGGCAAAACTCTTCAGCCGTTTCGTCGTCAAGGGCGAAAGTAGTCCTTTCGTAATGGAACTGCCCCCTTATCGAATGCCATCAGCAAAGAGCGTTGGTCGACATACGTGGGAAAAAGGCAAACAATACCTCAAGAAAATGGGTACCACCATCCTCCTTGCCAGTATCGCCGTATGGGCACTTAGTTACTTTCCACATCATGCAGAGATGCCAGAAGAACAACAAATGGAAGTCAGTTATATCGGACAAATTGGCAAACTCGTCGAGCCCGTCCTCCTACCATGCGGATTGACGTGGAAAGAAGGTGTTGCTCTTATCGCTGGCATTGGAGCCAAAGAAATCGTCGCCAGTACAATGGCAGTACTTTATCATGGTGACATAACCACCAGTGGCATGACAACCCTCGCAGCCCTCTCCCTTATGCTTTTTGTCCTCCTTTATTTCCCATGCATTCCCACTTGTATTAGTATTAAGCACGAATCGGGTAAATGGAAATGGGCTGGATTCACGGCTCTTTACACCACAATCCTCGCTTGGATTACCTCCATGCTTGTTTATCAATTTGGGAGCCTATTTATTTATTAAGAACATCAATGCAAGAATTTATTGTATATCTCATCCTCGTCATTGTGGCAGTCGTTCTTATCTACCAAATCTATCGAAAAGCCACAGGCAAGAATCGCGGTTGTTCCTGTGATTCTTGCCCTATGAATGGCGGTGAATGTCATTGTGACAATCTCCCAAAGTAAGTGGGGATTAGCCTCTGCGAACCTGTTCAATAAGTGCTTTTTGCTGGTCGGTCAGATTGGCAGGTATGGTGACATCAAAGACAATGATGAGATCTTTCGGAGTACCATCGCTCTTCGTACCTCCTTTACCCTTCAGCCGTACTTTCTTGCCTGGCTGAGTACCAGGTGCCACTTTCAGTTTGTATTTCCCGTAAGTGCTGCTGACAATGAGTTCTCCACCAAGGATGGCTGTCCAAACATCAATGGAAACATGGGCTTCCACCTCGGAAGGTTCGGCAGAACGACGCGTACGAGAGCGGCGACCAGCCCCCATACCACCAAAAATCTGCTGGAAGAAATCGCTCATGCCACCTTCTCCACTCATGTTGAAGGAGAAGCCTTCAAAGGGATTTCCACCTCCTCCACCAGTTCCGAAACCTCCAAACTGCTCTGCCTGTTTCCAGTTCTCGCCATATTGGTCGTACTTGGCGCGCTTCTCTGGATCATTGAGCACTTCATATGCCTCATTCAACATCTGGAACTTCGCCTTGGCTTTAGGGTCGTCAGGGTGAAGGTCGGGATGGAACTGCTTGGAACGCTTGCGGTATGCCGCCCTTATGTCTTTCTGTGGGGTGTCCTTTGAGATACCCATCACCTTGTAATAATCAATAAATGCCATAATTTCAGTTGTTTTTTTGCCAAAATAACACAACAAAAAAGATGCCAATGAGAATAATTGACAATTGATAATTGAGAATTGACATTTTTTCCGTAACTTTGCCGCTCGTATGAGCACAGAGACAAAACATTTGAAAATCATCTTCACGACGGACGTGCATGGAAACTATTTCCCGTATGACTTCCGACATGACCACTGGGGAAAAGGAAGTCTCCAGCGAGTTCATGCATTTGTAGCGAAGGTGGTGCAGGAAAGTCCTGGCAATACACTCTTGATAGATGGTGGTGACATGCTGCAAGGCGAGCCAACAGCCTATTATTTCAACAATCATTGTGAGAACTCACGTCATCGGGTGGCTGACATCTGCAACTACATCGGATATGATGTGGCTGTGATTGGCAATCATGATATCGAAATGGGTAAGCACATCTATGACAAGTATGTGAAGGAGTGCAGTTTTCCCATTTTGGGTGCTAATGCCATCAACCTTGAAACTGGTGAACCCTATTTCCAACCTTATGAGGTGTTCTACCGTCAGGGTCTGAAGATTGCTGTCATTGGTTTCATCACGCCAGCCATTCCTCATTGGATTCCCAAAGAGATATGGAAGGGACTGCGTTTTGAGGACATCCGTGAAAGTGCTGAAAAATGGGTAAAGACCGTAAAAGAGGAAGAAAATCCAGACTTCATCATAGGACTGCTGCATTCGGGTATGGATGAGGGCATTGTGACAGATGACTACAAGGAGAACGCCACCCGTGAAACAGCGGAGAACGTGGAGGGCTTTGATCTCATTCTCTACGGACATGACCACGCCAGCAATATGGAGGAGGTGACCACCAAGGGAGGACGGAATGTGCCATGCATCAACCCTGGTTGTTACGCCTATAGTGTAGCGGTCATTGACGTGGATTTCCGCATCAACGAGCAAGGGAAAGTGACCAGTCACGAGACACTATGCACTCTCAATTATATAGGTACGTTGCACAATCAACATGCCAACTCCTTCCGACGTCATTTCTCCTACCCCTTCCATGAAGTGAAGCGATTTGCCTCTCAGAAAATTGGAACCTTCCTCAACAGGGTGGATGTGACCGATGCCTATTTCGGTTCATCAGCATATATTGACTTGATTCAATCGCTACAACTCAAGGTGAGCGGCGCAGACCTCTCGTTCAGCGCCCCACTCTTCTTCAATGCATCCATCGAGGCAGGCGACATCAAGGTGAGCAATCTTTTTGATCTTTATCGATTTGAAGACCACCTTTATACCTTGTTGCTGACAGGAAAGGAAATCAAGAATTATCTGGAGATGAGCTACGCAGCATGGACGCAGCAAATGCACTCCCCCAACGATCCAATGTTGCTCATCAGTCCAATGAAGAGCAATCCCGAACGGATGGGATTCAAGAATTTCATCTTAAATTTCGACTCTGCTGCTGGCATCAACTATGAGGTGGATGTGACAAAGCCAGAAGGCGAGAAAGTAAACATCCAAGGAATGGAAGATGGAAGGCCATTCTTGATGGAGGAAACTTATATGGTGGCCATGACTGCCTATCGTGCTAATGGAGGTGGCGAATTACTCACAAAGGGAGCAGGATTGTCGAAAGAAGAGATGGATTCGCGTATCTTGAGTGTGAGTGAACATGATATTCGTTACTATCTTATGGAATATGTGAAGGAACTGGGCACCATCGATCCCCAGCCCAGAAATCATTGGCGATTTGTACCTGAAGACTGGGTGGCACCAGCCTGCGAACGAGAACGAAAGATTTTGTTCGGGAATTCTACACCTGAAGAAGATTCCTTATAATCCCCCATATAACAAAAAGAATTATGAGCACCTTCGTAACGAAGGGGTGTTCCACAGCACGGACGAACCATTCTCCTCGCTGTATTGCTTTCAAGCCCTCAGCAAAAAAAAGAGCCATGACGTAAGGTAGAAATAATACCATGAAATAGTTGTAAGACATAGCTTCCCAAAATCTTCCATGCAAAAAGGCATACATGGCACGTTGAAGCCCACAAACAGGACAATTCCACCCTGTAAGCTGATGAAATGGGCATTGGGGCATCCAATGGTTCGTTGTCGGGTCGAAAAAGAGATAGACCACAACACATCCCAGCATGAGCACTCCCAGAAGAATGAACGGAAAGTATGACTTATGACTTCTTGCCATCATCTTACGAAATAACAATCAATCCTTCACAATCTGTTTTTAACGCAACTTTCCAGAAGCCTTCAGTAGTCGTACATACGCCAATTGCAATTGACAACGAGCATTAACCAGAGCGGCATTGCATTGTTGCCACTGGGTTTGAGTTTCTAGATAATCGGCAAGGGTTTCAAAGCCCACTTCATATTGTTGTTTGGAAAGGCGCATGTTTTCAGCAGCCTGTTCAAGAGACACCTGACAGAGATTCAGCTCAGTCTGCGCTTCCTCATAAAGATTTCTGCTCTGAGCCCACTCAAGTTGCATTTTCTCATCAAGATCTTGCTGTTCCAACTGAGCGATTTGATAAGCAGCTTTGGCAGAACGGACTTTGTTGGTCGAGCCTCCGAATATGTCAATCGGCATCTTCACCACCACTCCTACTGAAGCCGTTCCTTTATTCAACAATTTCTTGCCAGCCAGTTCCCCACCATTGGCGTAATTATATGTGGCTCCAACTGCCACATTGGGCATGTAATCGCTTTGAGTGAGCTTCACATGTTGACGTGCCAATTCCGTTTTGTTATCAAGAATGACGTGTTCTGGACGTATCCCCATTTCCATAGGAAAAGAAGATTCTTTCTGCACACCAGAATTCACCACATCTATTTCACTGGTCAATGGAAGTCCGATGATATGGCAAAGATTCATTAATGCCAACCGATAACCATTGTCTGCCTTCTGAATGGACAGTTCCGCTTCGTTCTGCTTTACTTGCACCTTCATGATGTCGTTGCGTGTGCTCATACCATGTTTGAACGCTCCCTCCACATTCTTCTTCAATTCGTCAAGAAGTGTCTTGTAGGAGCGTGTCACCTCACCCATTTCCTTGGCTTTCACGGCAAGGTAATAGGCTTCATGGGTATTCACAATGACCTCAGACTCAGTCAAACGGATATTCTCATTCGCCATGTTGACGCCCAATTTGGACATTTCGTAGGCTGTGGTGATTTTGCCACCCGAATAGACGGGTTCCATCACAGAGATACCTGCCACAAATATGTTTTTTAGCTTCCACTTCATTGACTGCGATGGAAAGTCGGCATATTGGTTGAGTGTGTAACTTCCGTCAGCATTGACAGTAACATTCGGGACAAATGTTCCTGCAGACTCCACATAATTATATATAGGAAGATGCCCACCTTCAATGGTGAAATCACCTTGGGCTGTCGAGTAGAAGTCTAACGCCATCAAATTGAATTGCGGATAGAAGTTGGCTTTATATGACTTCATGTCGAAGGTGGTCTGATTCAGCTTCAGTTTGGCAGACGACAATGATTTATTGTATTCAAGTGCCTTGTCAATGCATTCTTCCAGCGTGAGCGTCTGTGCTGTCACACAAGAAAGGAATCCACTAAACATGAAGGCAACGAGAGGAATCAATATTTTTTTCATTTTACTTTGAAGAACAATGAGTACAATACTGGAATAAATATGAGTGTAATGAGCGTGCCCATAAAAAGGCCACCCATGATGGTGACAGCCAATGAGCCGAACATCGAATCTGGCACCAAAGGAATCATACCAAGAATAGTCGTCATACTCGCCATCATAACTGGACGTAGGCGAGATTTGGAACTTTGAATAAGTGCCACACGTGGTTCGATGCCTTGTTCGATTTCTAAATTGATTTCATCCATCAAGACAATACCATTTTTAATCATCATACCAATCAATCCCAGAACTCCCACGATCGCCACGAAACCAAAAGGTTTCCCTGTCAACATCACCACTGGTATAACACCAATAATTACTAATGGAATGCAGCAGAAAATGATAGCAGGTTTCTTGTAATCCTTGAAAAGCATCACCAAAATGAGTAGCATAATGACGATACAGATGGGGAAACCATTGAAAAGGTACTTCATCGATTGATCACTGGCCTTTTTCTCGCCTTCCCACGATAGCGAATATCCTTCAGGCAAATTCATCTTCTCAATCTCTTCAGCTATTGCTTGGCGGGCAGCCTCAGTACCCACTCCAGGACATGGTGAGCACTGGAGGCGTTGAGTGCGTTGTCCATTATTACGCACCACAACAGGCTCTTCCCATTTGATATCCAGACCATGAGACACCTGTTTGAGTGGCGTTGTTTGTATGAGGTTTTCGATAATATCCTCACGCGTCACAGTCCCCATCATCAATTTCTGCATTGTTGAACGATTCAGAAACTGTCCCACATTCGGGATAGTACCGAATATACGGGCATTCTCCAGATTCTCCACATTGTTTCCATTCTCGTCGGTACACTTCACATAGATGTTCTCAGGATTAATTCCATCATAAAAGGTACCGATTGGTACACCCCCAGTGTATGCCATCATTGACATCGCTACGTCACTGCGCGAAAGACCACTGTTACGTGCCGATGCTTGGTCATAATCAATGCTTAACACAGGCACTTGAGGCTCCCAATCGGAAGTAGGCAGATAAACCTTGTCTGACGCATCTACAATGGCGCGTGCA
>JAGAAZ010000122.1 GCA_017614895.1 Bacteroidaceae bacterium
CAAAGGTACGACTTTTTTTTGACATACATACAATATTTATTTATAAAACAGCGAAAAACACACGTTTTTTCTCCAACCTCACTTTATGTGATTGTATGTTAAGGCCTTCTATTTTCCTACTCTCTCCACTTTTTTGATGTCGCTAAGTGAGTTTTTATGTCTAAAAATTTCTTAAATAAAAATAAATCAGTACCTTTGCACCCGAAAGAGTTTTTAAGGTAAAAGATTTTTACTTTGTTAGTATGGCTAAAAAGAAGACACAAGAACCTCATTATATATTTGAATCCAGTTGGGAGGTTTGTAATAAAGTAGGTGGCATATACACGGTGTTATCTACAAGGGCAAAGACACTTCAAGAGAAACTCGCAGACAAGGTTTTCTTTATTGGTCCCGATTTCTGGGAGGGAAAGAAGAATCCGCTTTTCAAGGAAAATAAAACGCTGTTGTCCCAATGGAGAAAGCATGCTCAAACTCATGATGGTATTACATTCCGTGTGGGGCGTTGGCAAGTGCCTGGCGAACCCATTGCCATTTTGGTGGACTTCAAGCCTTTTTTTGAACAGAGAAACGAAATTTTTGGTTGGGCTTGGGAGCATTTCAAGGTGAATTCCCTCAATGCCTATGGTGATTATGACGAGAGTCTGATGTTCTCTTGGGCAGCGGGCAAGGTGGTGGAGAGCTACTATAACTTTTTCGGATTGACAAAGAAGGACAATGTTGTATTCCAAGCACATGAGTGGCAGACATGTTTGGCAGCATTGTATGTGAAGAAATATGTGCCAGAGGTGGCTACCATTTTTACAACGCATGCCACCACGATTGGACGTTCCATCGCTGGCAATAACAAGCCTCTCTACGATTATCTTTATGCCTACAACGGTGACCAGATGGCGTCGGAGTTGGGTGTAGAGTCCAAGCACTCTGTGGAGAAGCAGGCTGCTTGGAATGTGGATTGCTTCACGACTGTGAGTGAAATCACAGGCAAGGAATGTGCAGAATTGTTAGATAAGCCAGTTGATGAGATTCTGATGAATGGCTTTGAGAATGACTTTGTGCCAGCACCTGTTGCCAAGTTCAACAATGAAAGAAAGGTAGCACGTAAGCAGTTACTTCGAATTGCCAACACACTGATGGGTACTCAATTGGATGATGACACCATCATTGTTGCGACAGGTGGCCGATATGAATATCGGAATAAGGGAATCAACGTGTTTATTGATGCACTGAACCGTTTGCGTTGGGACGAGCGTTTGCAAAAGAACGTACTGGCATTCGTGATGGTACCTGCTTGGATGAAGGAGCCTCGAATGGATTTGCAGGTGGCATTGGCGAACAAAAAGCACAATCCTGTGGAATATGGTGCCATTGGCGACCCACGCATTACACACGTGCTTTATGAGCCCGAAAATGACAAAGTGTTGGGGCAGATGAATTGGCTTGATATATACAACCGTCCTGAAGATAAGGTGAAGGTCATCTTTGTGCCTTGCTATCTGGATGGAGATGATGGTATTTTCAATAAGCATTATTACGATCTTCTCATTGGCAATGACTTGACAGTGTTTCCATCATACTACGAACCTTGGGGTTACACTCCGACTGAATCTGTGGCTTTCCATGTGCCTTGTATAACAACAGACTTGGCAGGTTTTGGACTCTGGGCAAACAGCTTAAAAGGAGGATATAGCGAGATTGAAGATGGTGTGAAAACGATTCATCGTTCTGACTATAACTTTGACGAAGTCAGTGATGGCATTCGTGACACGATCTTGAAGTTCTCACAAATGAACAAAACGCAAGTCAATGCTGCTCGCAAGAATGCGGAGAGGGTAGCGGAGAAAGCTCTTTGGAAGCACTTCATACAGTATTATTACAATGCATACGATAAGGCACTCGCAAAACGTGACGAACGTCTGTCTTAATATATAAATAAATAATGTAAAATCAATAAAACCAATTTATAAAACTATGAGAATTCAAGCAAGCAACGCAAATGTTCCAAATTGGCGCGAAATCAGCGTGAGGTCGTCTGTTCCTGCAACTCTCGAACCTCTGAACGAGATTGCTCACAACCTCTGGTGGGCATGGAATAATGAAGTGGGTCATATCTTTAATGATATGGACACCAAACTCTGGCATGAAGTTCAGAAGAATCCTGTGCTTTTCTTGGGCAGAATGAACTACGAGAAGCTGGAAAAGGTTGCAGCCGACAAGCAGCTTGTTGAGCGTATTAACAAGGTATATAAGGAGTTCCGTGCATACATGGATGTGAAGCCTGACACAAAGCGCCCATCTGTGGCATATCTTTGCATGGAGTATGGTTTGAACAACGTGCTGAAAATTTATTCAGGCGGTCTTGGCATCCTGGCAGGTGACTATGTGAAGGAAGCTTCCGACTCCAACATCGACTTCTGTGCCGTTGGATTCCTTTATCGTTATGGCTACTTCACACAGACGCTCTCTATGGAGGGTCAGCAGGTGGCCAACTATGAGGCCCAGGTGTTCCCAACCCTACCAATCGAGCGTGAGTTGGACGCTGAAGGCAATCAGGTTGTTATCGATGTCCCTTACAATAATTATACAGTACATGCACTTGTTTGGCGTGTAAATGTAGGTCGTGTGAAGCTTTATCTGCTTGACACAGACAACGACATGAACTCTGAGTACGACCGTTCCATCACGCACGCACTTTATGGCGGTGACTGGGAAAACCGTCTGAAGCAAGAGATTCTTTTGGGTATTGGTGGTGTGTTGCTGCTCAACAAGTTGGGCATCAAGAAGGACATCATCCACTGTAACGAAGGTCATGCAGCCCTTGCAAACGTACAGCGCCTTGTTGAATATGTACAGAGTGGTCTGAGCTTCAACGAAGCACTTGAAGTGGTTCGTACCTCTTCGCTCTACACCGTACACACTCCTGTACCTGCTGGTCACGACTATTTCGATGAGGGCCTTTTCGGCAAGTACATGGGTCAGTATCCAGAGAAGCTCGGCATCAGCTGGGACGACTTCATGGGTATGGGTCGTGTGAATCCTGATGATAAGGGTGAACGCTTCTGTATGTCCACCTTCGCATGTAACACTTCTTCATGGGTGAACGGCGTGAGCTGGTTGCACGGTAAGGTATCTAAAGATATGTTCAACGGCATCTGGAAGGGTTATTTCCCAGAGGAGTTGGACAACGTGGGCTATGTGACTAATGGTGTGCACATGCCAACATGGACAGCTTCTGAGTGGAAGGCTGTTTATGCCAAGAACTTTGACAAGAGCTTCCTCTCGGATCAGTCGAACGAGAAGATTTGGGAGGCTATCTACAACGTGCCAGATCAGGAGATTTGGAATACACGTTTGGCATTGAAGGCAAAACTGATTGAATACATCAAGAAGGCGTTCAAGGAGGATTGGCTGAAGCATCAGGGTGATCCATCTCGCATCGTGTCTATCGTTGAGAAGATTAATCCTAACGCTTTGACAATTGGTTTCGCTCGTCGTTTCGCTACTTACAAGCGTGCGCATCTGCTTTTCAGCGACCTTGACCGCTTGGCTAAGATTGTCAACAACCCCAACTATCCTGTGCAGTTCCTCTTTGCAGGTAAGGCGCACCCAGCTGATGGCGCTGGTCAGGGTCTCATCAAGAAGATTTACGAAATCAGCCGCCGTCCAGAATTCCTTGGTAAGATTATCTTCTTGGAGAACTATGACATGAAACTTGCTCGTCGCCTTGTGACTGGTGTGGATATCTGGATGAACACGCCTACACGTCCATTGGAAGCATCAGGTACATCTGGTGAGAAGGCGTTGATGAATGGTGTTGTCAATCTTTCTGTGCTCGACGGCTGGTGGCTTGAAGGTTATCGTGAGGGTGCAGGATGGGCTTTGACTGACAAGCGCACCTTCCAGAATCAGGAGCAACAAGACCAGCTTGATGCAGCTACCATCTATTCTCTGCTCGAGAATGAAATTCTGCCTCTTTATTATGCTCGCAATGCTAAGGGCTACTCTGAGGGCTGGATTCAGACGGTCAAGAACTCTATTGCACAGATTGCGCCACACTACACAATGAAGCGCCAACTTGATGACTACTTCACGAAGTTCTATTGTCCATTGGCAGAACGTCGCAAGGTACTTTTCGCAGACAATTACAAGAAGGCAAAGGACATCGCTGCTTGGAAAGAACTTGTGGCTTCACGTTGGGATAGCATCAACGTTGTTTCCTTCGAGAAAGAGGAAGATATGCTAAAGGGCGATGTACTCTCTGGCAAGAAGTATCATATTAAATATGTCATTGACGAACAAGGACTTGACGATGCTATCGGTTTTGAGCTCGTTACCATATATCGTGATGAGGATGGTCGTGAGCACATCAGCCAGGTGGAACCATTCAAAGTGACCAAGCGCGAGGGTAACCTCTACACTTTTGAGGGCACTCATGTGATTCCAACGGCAGGTAGCTTCAAGGTGGCATACCGCATGTATCCTAAGAATGTAGATCTGCCACACCGTCAGGACTTCTGCTATGTGAAATGGTTCAATTAATAACCATATTCATTATACTCTTCACGCTGTTCGCCAGCCCTGTTCAAGGGGTAGAAAAGTCCTACAAGCGAAGCAGCGTCGTTAAAGCCTACCGCACCTGCATGAAGGAGAAAAACTTCGCGCAGGCGCGGCAGGTGCTTACTGATGCCTTGCGTGAACATCCAGAAGCTGCTCATGATGCCCAGATGTATCGCTACAAACTGGATGCGATTGATGCATTGATTGGGTTGGAGAATCGCAAGATATATTTGAACACCAAGCCTGACACGTCCAGCTATTTCAACTACATGTACGAATTGTATGTGACAGGACTTCAATGCGATAGTGTCGAACAAATGGCGATGTCGGCACGAGAAGCAGAAGGAAAAAAGGCAGTGCCGAAATTACGTGTTGGAGTAGGGCTGACTTTACTCCCTTATCGCAAAAACATGCTCAATGCGGGAAAGTATTACTATACGAAGAAAGCCTATGCAGATGCATTTCGTTTCTTTGACATGTATGTACAGACCAAATCTGCAGATGTTTTTATAGATTCGAAAGGTCATTCTCTCGTTACAGATCCAGATGATGTGGTGGATGTTTCTGTGCTTTCATTATTGAGTGCATACGCTTCAAGTAATTATTCAGGTGTTACATCCTATCTGCATGAAAGCCTGAAGGATGAGAATTTTCGACCTCAGATATTTGAGATAGGTGTTAAGACGTATGCCGCGTTGGCTGATACCACTCAAGTTGTGCTGTTATTGGAGCAGGGTTTCAATGCCTATCCTGAAGTGGAGTATTTCTATGTTACGTTGGTAAAACATTACAACGAACAAGGGCAATACGAACAGGCTTTGCAGAAAGTGCAACGCATGACTTCGCTCTATCCTCAACAGCGTGATTATTGGTATGTGGCAGGCACGGAACTTGTCCTGCTTGACCGATATGACGAAGCGCTTCAGTCTTTCCAAGAATGTATTGACATCAAGGCAGATGATGCTGAAGCATGGGCTGCTATTGGCAGCATCTATCTTCATCAAGCCCATGTGGCTTACGAGAGTTTTAATCTGCCTAAGTCTGATCCCTTGTACACCAAGCAGAGAAATAACATTACACAGCTTTACCGTCAAGCCTGCAACGCCTTTGAGCAGTCACGCAAATTTGACGAAGATAACATCTCTCTTTGGCTTGATGGGCTTCGAGAAGTTTACTTCAAACTCAATCGTGGTAAATCATTGAAGGGATTGGAGAAATACAAGTAAACATAAAAAACAGCTATTTTTTGGCATAAAAAAGAAAAAAGTTAACTTTTTTCAAAGATTTGTTTTGTTCTATGTCCGATTTGTGTTATCTTTGCAAAACTTTCTAATTGATAATACATTGACGTGACGAATGGCAAATAATAAGAGTAAAACCAAAAATAAAAATAACAACAAATACGCTACGGCTCAAAAGGAGAAGCTGTCAGCGAGCGATTTCTTTATCGGTTTCGGGAAATGGGAAACCTTTTCTTTTTGTATTGGCTTACTGATTGGCATTGTCGCCATCTTCATGTTGGTGGCGTTTGTGTCTTACCTTTTCACAGGTGAATCTGATTTCAGTTTGTTGGAGAATTACACAGACCCTCTGAATAGTGGACAGCGCTACAAGAATATTTGTGGGTCATGGGGTGCCATTGTTGCATATTTCTTTCTGAATGATCTGTTTGGTTTGGCATCGTTCATCATGATTCCATATTTGGTTATTTTGGCGATGCGGATGATGCGCATCTTTAAGTTCACATTGGTGAGAAAGTTTATCTTATTCACCGTGTTGATGCTGTGGGTCAGCGTGTTCTTAGCAGCATTCGGTTATCTATTCCCATATTTTGAGGGCTCTTTTGTGAAACTTGGAGGCAATCACGGCATTCAAGTGGTGAAGGGCTTGACTCAGGTGATTGGTACACCAGGTTTGTTGGCAGTATTGGTTATTACAGCAGTATTGTATCTGGTGTATTTGAGCACTAAAACTATAGAGGTCATTCGTGATTTGTTCCGTCTGAAGTTCTTGAAAAAGGCGAACCCAAGAAGATGGGCACGCTTGATGAGAAAACAGCAAGAGGAGGAAGAAGAATTTGAAAATGCTGGAGTTGAGGAAGAGGAAGGAGAAGATGAAATTCGACAGTTTACAGATGATGAAAAAGTAGAAGTGGACTTTCCTGTGGGGGAAGTGGACGATGAGATAACGGATGATGAGGAGAATGTCGGGAAAGACGAGGTTGTGAAGAAGACAGAAAAAGAGGACGTTGACGGAACAGAGATGGACATTGAGGCGAACGAGACAGAAAAGGGTAGTGGAAAGATTGATCGTGGTGATGTCAATACGCCTTATGATCCTAAGCTTGATTTGGAACACTATAAATACCCGACGTTAAATCTGTTGCGTAAAGCTAATGACCAGACGCCACAGATTGATATGATAGAGCAGAACGCCAACAAGGATCGCATCATTCATGTGCTTAGGCAGTTTGGTGTAGAGATTGCAAGCATTAAAGCCACCATCGGTCCTACCATTACGCTTTATGAGATTGTTCCTGCTGAAGGTACACGTATTAGCAAGATTCGTAATTTGGAGGATGATATTGCTTTGTCGTTGGCCGCAGAGGGTATCCGTATCATTGCACCAATTCCAGGAAAAGGCACGATTGGTATTGAGGTGCCGAACAAGAAGAAGTGCATCGTGTCAATGGAGAGCGTCATCAACAGCCGTGTATATCAGGAGAGTACAATGGAACTTCCTTGTGCTATTGGTAAGACCATCAGCAACGAGGTCTTCATGTTTGATTTGGCAAAGGCGCCCCATTTGTTGGTGGCAGGTGCAACTGGACAAGGAAAATCTGTTGGTTTGAATGCCATCGTGACATCATTATTATACAAAAAGCATCCATCTGAGTTGAAGATTGTGATGGTGGATCCCAAAAAGGTGGAATTCAGCATCTACAGTCCGATTGAGAATCATTTCTTGGCTCGTTTGGAAGAAGAGGAGGACTGCATCATTACTGATGTACAGAAGGTGGTGAAGACGCTTAACTCGCTTTGTGCGCTGATGGATACACGATATGACTTGCTGAAACGTGCCCATGCAAGGACAATCAAGGAATATAATGAGATGTTTAAGAGCCGTCGCTTGAATCCTGAACACGGACATGAATACATGCCTTATATCGTGGTAATTGTGGATGAGTTTGGCGATTTGATCATGACAGCAGGCAAAGAGGTGGAATTGCCTATTTGTCGTATTGCGCAATTGGCTCGAGCTGTCGGCATCCACATGATTATTGCCACACAGCGTCCTCAGGCAAGCATTATCAGTGGTGCCATCAAGGCGAACTTCCCAACAAGGATTGCTTTCAAGGTAAGTTCGATGATGGACTCTCGTGTGATTCTCGACCGTCCAGGTGCCAATCAATTAATTGGTAAGGGCGATATGCTGTATTTGGGCAGTGCAGAGCCTGTACGCGTGCAGTGCGCATTTGTCGATACACCAGAAGTGAATGATATCTGCGCATACATTGCTAAACAGCAGTCGTTCTTGCATCCATTATATTTGCCAGAGGTTGCTGATCCAGAAAGTGATAGCGCTGCAATGGGACCAATGGATAAGGGACACCTTGATCCAATGTTTGGCGATGTGGCCAAGTTTGTTGTCACCAACCAGAGTGGTTCAACATCGATGATTCAGCGCAACTATTCGATTGGATACAATCGTGCGGGCAAGATTATGGATCAGCTGGAACGGATGGGTGTGGTAGGTCCACAGGTGGGTGCAAAGCCTCGTGAGGTGCTCATTAAAGATCCGATGACGTTGGAGGGACTTTTAAACACGCTGGGGTAACCCGAAATGATATTTTGTCAATTTATGAATTGTGAATTATGCTTATCAAGATGAAAAAGATAACATTGACATTGATGATACTTTTTATGACAGTAGTGGGTTATGCCCAGACTGCCACTCAACTTCTTGATCAGTCTGCTACTGCATTGAAAGCTGCCGGTAATGTGAAAATCGGTTTTACTTTTGATGCTGGTGGTGGTTCTTCCACTGGCTACATTAAATTGCAACGGCAGAAGTTTGTCATCAATATGGGTGGTACCATCACGTGGTTTGACGGCAAGACGATGTGGACATATGTGAAAGCAAATGACGAAGTGAATGTGACCACACCTACGCCTGAAGCTGTCGCGAAGATGAATCCGTATGCCTTTCTTTCATTTTATAAGAAGGGATACACTGCCCAGATGGGAAAGAGTACAGCAAAGGAACACGAGGTGGTATTAACTGGTAAAAATGGCAGTCCTTTTAAGAAAGTGGTTGTGCGTATCAATAAATCGACAAAATATCCTTCTGTCATCACGATGACTTCCTCCAAAGATGCCGTAACTACGATCCGATGCAACTCCTTCCTGAAAAATCAAAAATATAAGGATTCGACCTTCCAATTTAACAAGAAGAACTATCCTAACGTGGAGGTCGTTGACTTGAGATAATCGAAAAAGGGTGGAACTTTCAAAAATACGGCTATTATATAAGCTTATTTCTCATAATCAGCGGTTACAGGCACGTCGTCATCCGATGTTTGAGAAGAAGTTGGCAATGAAGATTTTGAGCTACATCTTCATCGCCTTTTGGGCTGTATATTTGGTCATGTTGGGCTTCACGGCTTATTCCTATTTTGAAGGTTCTTCGTTGGAAGCATTCGACTGGATTGATGGAGGAATGATTTGGTTCCTCATTGTTGATTTTCTATCTCGTTTCTCTATGCAGGAAACGCCTGCCCAGAACATCAAACAGTATAAACTTCACAATATCCCCACAGGTTTTCTGTTGCATACCTTCCTGTTGCGTATGGGTTTGCAACCCTATAACCTCTTCTGGGCTTTTTTCTTTGTGCCATTTGGACTTCGTGCCATTCCTCAATTTTATGGTATTATCGGCTTCTTTGGTTTTATCATCGGTTGGTGGCTCATGTATGTGCTGAACAGCTACTGGTATCTGTTCTGGCGCACCCTGATGAATCGTAACATCTTTTTTGTTATCGTGCCGTTGCTCACCTATGCATCGTTGGCATATTTCGGCATTTTCTTTGATGCAGATAACCAGTGGCTCTTTGAGGGAACGATCCGACTGATGAGAGGTTTCTGCCAGTGGAATCCGTTGTGCTGGCTGATTTTTGTAGTGGTTGTGGTGCCTCTATACATCGTCAATTTCCGTTTGCAGAAGGTGGCGATTTATGTAGAGATTGCCAAGACGGAAGTGGTGAAGCAGTTCCATACGCACAACATGACGTTCCTGGATCGTTTTGGCGTGATAGGCGAATATCTGAAGCTGGAGATGAAATCGACAGTAAGGAATCTGGTGGTGAGAAAGCAGTTCATTACAGGAGCTTTGTGTATGTTGATGCTGTGCAGCCTTTTCTCTTTCTCAGACATCTATGACGACTTTCCCTTCATGCAGGTGTTTATCTGCATGTATTGCTTCACATGTTTGGGCGTAATGACCTTAACCACAGTCATGTGTGCAGAGGGAAATTATATTGACGGATTGATGGTGAGGAAGGAAACAGTCCTGTCATTGTTGAAAGCGAAATATTACTTCCAATGTATGATTCTAATGGTGCCGTTGCTCTTTTCGCTCATGCCAATCATGGAGGGAAAAATCACGTGGCTGACAGCGTTGGGATGTCTGCTCTTCACGTCAGGAGCAGTGTTCCCCTTCATCTTTCAGCTGGCGGTTTATAACGATATGACGATTCACCTGAACGAGAAGTTAACCAAGACGGGACGAGACACGAAGATTCAGATGCTGATGGCGGGTGGTGCCTTGTTCCTGCCTATGCTGGTGATGTATGCGTTGGTGCAATGTTTCAATGAGGATGTGGCAGCCATCTCGATGATATCTATTGGCGCGATAGGAACGGCGCTGCATCCGTTATGGTTGCGCAATATATATGAACGATTCATGAAACGTCGGTATGAAAATATGGACGGTTTCAGAAACTCAAGATAGAACTGAATAGCATAGCATAAGATGAACTTAACAATCGAAAAACTGACCAAATCCTTTGGGAACAAGCAAGCCCTCAACATTGACCACTATGCCATCCATAGTGGAGAGACCATCGGGTTGGTGGGCAATAATGGAGCAGGGAAGACCACGCTGTTCCGCATCATTCTTGATTTGCTGCATGCTGATACGGGTTGTGTGACCATCGATGGTGTGATTGATGGTGTGCCTGTGTCGTGCGACCCAGCCAAGAGTGAGGATTGGAAAGCCTATACGGGTGCTTTTGTCGATACGGGCTTCCTTATTGACTATCTGACGCCAGAGGAATATTTCCGTTTTATCGCTAAAATATCAGGCATATCCGATGATGTGCTGCATGACCGTCTTCTTCAGTTTGACGGATTCATGAATGGGGAGATCTTGGGTCAAAAGACGCTGATTCGAAACCTTTCGATGGGTAACAAGCAGAAAGTGGGTATCATTGGTGCGATGCTGCATTATCCCAAGTTGCTGATTCTGGACGAACCTTTCAATTTCCTTGACCCGACTTCTCAGCTTGCGATGAAATATCTGTTGGAGACCTACAGCAAAGAGCAGAAAGCCACCATCATTGTGTCGTCCCACAACTTGACCCACACTCTCGATATCTGTTCACGCATCACGCTGTTGGAACATGGATGCATCATCAAGGATTACGACCGAGATTATGCCATGTTGACATCCGAAATTGAGGCTTATTTCAAGGGAAATATTAATATTTAAAGGGGAGAATTGATTTTTTCCACTTTTGTCTTTTTTGTACCATTTAAAAGCGTTAAATTTGTACGTTTTTTGGTGGCACCTTAAGGTGCCCAATGTGTTTGTGCTCAATATTTTTAATTAGTTATAACTAAAAACATTCATTCACTACTGTCCCGTTAAAGTGGACTGATCGTTCTTTGAAATCGCTGAAATAGAGTCTTTTACAATCAGTTTTGAGAGTGC
>JAGAAZ010000123.1 GCA_017614895.1 Bacteroidaceae bacterium
AGTAATCGTATGGCGCAAAAAAGCCATTGAAAATGCCAATATCGCCAAGGTGAAGACGAAGAAAGCCAACAAGGTGGCCTCGAAACGTCTGAAACAGGCAAAGAAACTGATGTCGGGTGGGGAAGAGGCGGCCTTCTACGACGAAGTGCTGAAGGCATTATGGGGCTACACCAGCGACAAGCTGGGCATTCCCGTGGCTCAACTGTCGAAGGACAACATCGCCACGGAACTTGCCTTGTGCAACGTCCCTGAAAATACTATCAGCGAATTCACTACTTTGCTGAGTGACTGCGAATTTGCACGCTACGCACCTGCCATCTCGGGCATTAAGGTGCAGGACATCTACGACCGCACGGTCAGCCTTATGGACAAGCTGGAGAACAACATTAAAATCGTTAAGAATTAAGCGTTAAGAAGAAATGAAAAAGCAAATGTTCTTAATCCTCATACTGTTTGCACTTCCCTCGTTAGCTCAGGAGGGCGACACACTCTCTGCCCAATCGTTCAACTTCGCATCTGACAGCACTCGCACAGAGGTGTCCAAAGCCTTGGCCGATAGTGCCTACTCTGCTGGTGACTATGCTACGGCTGTCGATGTCTATGAACGTCTGCTCACCGAAGGAGAGTCTGCATCGCTCTACTACAACCTGGGTAATGCCTATTATAAAGAGGAAGATATGGCACATGCCATCCTTAACTACGAGCGTGCCCTGCGACTTGACCCTGCCAATAAGGACATCCGTTTCAACCTTAATCTGGCACGAAGCAAGACCATCGACCGTGTGTCGGAAAAGATGGAAATCTTCTTTGTCCGCTGGTTCCACAACTTCGCCAACCTGCTGTCGATTAGCACTTGGGCATGGGTGGCTATTGCAGCTTTCCTGCTTTTTATCTGCTCACTGGCGTTGTTTGTCTTCGGACGCAAACGTGGGGTGAAGAAGCTGTTTTTCATCTTCGCATGCCTGTTTCTGGTGCTTTCACTCTGTGCTAACGGTATAGGTTTCAGCCAGAAAAAACGCCTCACAGTTCGCGATACAGCCATTGTGATGGATCCGATCGTGGTAGTCAGGAGCACTCCAAGTGCCACGGGTACAGAGCTTTTCGTTCTCCATGAAGGACGTAAGGTCACCATCAAGGACAACGCTATGACAGCCTGGAAAGAGATTGAGCTTGAGGATGGAAACGTGGGTTGGATAGAAGCCAAGTCGTTGGAAGTGATATAAATAACGTCTTGGTTATAATTCCTGTTTTTAATTGATAAAAGATTCCGTTTTATAAAAATGTTAGACGACCTGATAGCCTTCGACCAACGCCTGATGCTCGCCCTCAACGGGAGTGACTCGCTCTATATGGACGGCTTCATGAAGATATTCACAAGCACGTGGGTGTGGATACCCCTGGCACTTGTAATCTTGCTGGTGGTGTTCAAGAACAACAAGTTACGTCCGTTCTTCATCCTACTTCTGATGATTGCCCTGACGGTGTTTATCTGCGACCGTGTGAGCTCGGGAGTCATCAAGCCATGGACCTGTCGCCTGCGTCCCTGTCAAGACCCTGCCATTCTTGACCAGATTGACATTGTGAACGGTGGACGTTCAGGACACTACGGATTTTTTTCTTCGCATGCAGCCAACTGCTTCGGTCTCTTCATGTTCTTTGCGTTGCTCATCCGTCACAGGGGGTTGACGTTCACCCTGCTTATTTGGGCGCTTGTTTCCTCATTCTCACGCATCTACCTGGGTGTACACTATCCAGGCGACGTACTCTGTGGAGCCCTGTTTGGCATGGCTGTGGGAGCACTTATGTACCTTCTCTATGCGTTGCTTGACCATCGGTTCAGACACTCCCCACAGAAGATTACTGACTTCTATACCATCACGGGCTACCTCAGGGAGGACGTTCTCTCCATACGGCTCACCATGTATCTCACGTACCTTTTCATCATCTTCTACGCGTTCATCTACGTGAGCCGCAATTTTCTGTAATCCATCACTAAATACTGAATATCAACTAAATCCTTTAGATATATGAGCAAGATAATGACTTTCAACGAACTCCGTTCCATCAAGGACTCCCTTCCCGAGGGCAGCATGCATCGCATTGCTGATGAGCTGAACATGACCGTTGAGACTGTGCGCAACTTCTTCGGTGGCCAGAATTTCAGTCTGGGTGAGAGTGTGGGCATCCACCTTGAGCCAGGTCCTGACGGGGGACTGGTCTGCATCGACGACACTACTGTCCTTGACAAGGCCCTTGCCATCCTCGCAGAGCAAAAGCCAAACTAAAAAAGCCATCATCGTCTCTATAGTTTGGAGATGATGATGGCTTTTGGAGAATAATGTGTGAAGTACTGTTTTATTCCATTGGGTTACGTTTTTATCCCAATGGGCTGAAAAATTATTCCACTACGCTACGATTTTATTCCCTTGGGCTGCTGCTGTATTCGATTGTTATTTATTCGAGGATTATTGAGTTTTTTTGTGATGGGGAAGAACAAGCTTGTAAAATCGCAAATAAAATTAAACATAATGCCGATTATAGTGAAATAGGTATGGGGGGATGGTGTGGCTTTGTTTTTGGGGCTTTTGGGCATCAGAATGGAATTATTTTTTGCAAAAATAGTAAGACCTTACGACTAATACAAGCAAAAAGCATTATCTTTGCATCGGATATTAAACAAATCCTCACGCCGAGTGTCTAATAGTCGTATGAAGCATTTTTGGAAGCTGTTTCTCCTTATTAATATAGGATGTGCGTCGCTCGCAGTATCCCAGACCAATCGCACGTTCACTCCGCTCGTCCATACGCTGCAGACCATTGTCAACGACGACTGGATGCAACCTCCTGTGCTTGTGCTTGGTAGCGACGACTATGTGACACTTTCGTTCGATTATTTCTCGCACGAGTACCATCGTCTCTGCTGCCACCTGATCCATTGTGATGCTGACGGTAATCCCTCGGAACTCAATGAATCGGAATACATGGATGGATTCAACGACAGACCCATAGAATACTACCTTAACTCGCTGAATACGACGTTTCTATACACCCATTATGCGGTTGATTTCCCCAACGACGATGTCATGCTGAAGGTCTCGGGCAACTATCGCGTGCAGGTTTTCGATGATGAAGAAGATGCCACCCCCACAAGCCAACAGCCTGTCTATAAGGGACATCCCATTGTGGCAGAGGCCGGGTTCAAGGTCGTTGAGCCTATGGTAAACGTCTCTGCAGCAGTCAGTTCGAATACAGACATCGACACTCACGTGGCATTTCAGCAAGTGACGTTCAGCATCGACCATGCGGACTATCCCATCGAGCGCCCTGACCGTGAACTGAAGGTGGTGGTTTGTCAGAACAACCGCCCTGACATGACCGTTACAGACATTCAGCCTACCTACATCCGCCCTGGACTGCTCGAATATGTGCACAACCGCAACCTTATTTTCCCAGGTAACAACGAGTTTCGTCGTTTCGAAGTCATCAACATGCACTACGGCTCGCAGCACGTCGACAAGATTGACTTCTACGACCCTTATTATCATGCTGTTCTGATGGATGATTCCGAGCGGCGTGCCTACAGTTTCGATGCTGACCACAATGGTCGCTATCTTGTGCGCTACAATCTGGCTGAGGACAACGATACTGAGGCCGATTACTTCTTTGCCCATTTCACCCTTGCTGTCCCCCACCCTCGCGAAAATGGCGAAATGTATGTAACGGGCTATTTCTCAGACTATAACTATTTGCCTGACTATCGCATGACCTACAACCCTGCCACCAAAGCC
>JAGAAZ010000124.1 GCA_017614895.1 Bacteroidaceae bacterium
GCAACTGGTATCGCTGCTTGGCAGAGAGCTGCTTCGAGTCATTGAGAAGTTCATTGTGATAATCCGTTGGCAAGATGACCGCAGCTGCATACACGCTGCCAGCCAGACATCCTCTGCCTGCCTCGTCACAACCTGCCTCAATGACTCCTTCTTTATAATAGGGTAATAACATTCCTTATTTCGGTTGTTTGCCAATATAAGCCAAGATGCCACCATCTACATATAATATATGTCCGTTGACCGCATCAGAAGCCTTCGATGCCAAGAACACAGCAGGACCGCCCAACTCCTCAGGATCAAGCCAACGACCAGCAGGAGTCTTTGCGCAGATGAACGAATCGAATGGATGACGGCTACCATCAGCCTGACGTTCACGGAGTGGAGCTGTCTGAGGTGTGGCAATGTAACCAGGACCGATGCCGTTGCATTGGATGTTGTACTCGCCATATTCCGAACAGATATTACGAGTCAGCATCTTCAAGCCACCCTTGGCAGCAGCATAGGCACTTACCGTCTCACGTCCCAGTTCACTCATCATGGAACACACATTGATAATCTTTCCCTCTCTGCGCTCCATCATCTCTGGCAAAACGGCGCTGGCACAGATATAAGGTGCCACCAGGTCAATGTCAATCACCTCCTGGAACTCAGCACGAGCCATCTCATGCATCGGAATGCGCTTGATGATGCCCGCGTTGTTCACGAGGATGTCAATCTGACCCACCTCCTCATGAATCTTCTCCACCAATGCTTTCACGGCAACTTCGTCCGTCACGTCACACAGATAACCCTTCACGTTGGTGATACCTGCCGCCTTGTAGTTGTCAAGACCCAGCTGTAAGGATTCTTTGCTTCTGGCATTAAACACGATGTTCTTCGCACCAGCCTGTGCAAAAGCCTTAGCGATATTGAAACCGATACCGTAAGAAGCACCTGTCACCCATGCATTCTTGCCTTCGAGAGAGAAAATGGAAAGATCTGCCATAGTTAGTTGTTTAGTTTGTTAGTTGATTAGTTTATATTTGTTTCGTTAAAAAAAGCCCCTGCACTTCCAACTTGGGCACCGACTTCGGAATCAACCTGCAGTGCGCTTGGGGAAGGTTGGGGCTATGCTTTTTTGTCTTTTCGGGGGCAAAGTTAGTGTTTTTGTTTCATTTAGTTGCAGGTTTCATGGATTTTCTTTACTTTTGCAGTAAATTTTTAACATAAGTGGACTTGATATGAGTTTTACGGAACACGCATACCCTATTTTTGATCAGGCCATCAAGGACTATCATGTGCATGACAACATCGACCAGCCCATGGCGAATCCCTACCAGGCTGGAACGATTGAATATGACCTCTATACAAAGAATTGGATAGATACAGTACAATGGCATTTTGAGGACATCATTCGTGACCCGCAGATTGATCCTACGGAGGCATTGGTGCTGAAACGCCGCATCGACAAGAGTAATCAGGACAGAACGGACTTGGTGGAGAGAATTGACTCTTGGTTCTGGACAAAATACAAGAACATCACAGTGAAGTCCGATGCAACCATCAATACGGAAAGCCCTGCTTGGGCAGTGGACAGATTGTCCATTCTGGCACTGAAGATTTACCACATGCAGGAGCAGGTGGAGCGTCCAGATGCCAGCGAAGAGCACAAGGCGAAATGTCAACAGAAGTTAGATGTGCTGCTGGAACAGCGCAAGGATCTCTCAACAGCGATTGACCAGCTGTTGGAGGACATTGAGGCGGGGAGGAAGTACATGAAGGTGTACAAGCAGATGAAGATGTATAATGATGAAAGCACAAATCCGGTACTATATAAGAAAAAATGAAAATCGGCTTTGACGCAAAACGTCTGTTCAACAATTTCACGGGCTTGGGAAACCACAGCAGGACGACCATTGACATCCTGACAGCGGAATTTCCTGAACATGATTATTGGCTCTATACGCCAAAGATCAGGTTGAACGGCGTGACATTGCCGTATATGGGAAAGAAGAATTGTCATGTGGTGCAGCCGAAGGGAATGATTCGAGGAGGTGCATGGCGGACTTACGGGCTGGTGAACGAGATGAAGAAGGACGGAATCGAGGTGTTCCACGGATTGAGCAACGAAATGCCTGTTGGCTTGTTCCATTCTGGTATCGCATCGGTGGTGACGATTCATGATGTGGCATTCCGAACATTTCCAGACATGTATCACTGGCATGACCGCAAAATCTACGACATGAAGTGGCAGTATGCCTGCAACCACGCCGACCGCATCATCTGCATCAGCGAGTGTACGAAGAAGGATGTGCTGGAGTTCTACAATGTGCCTGAGCACAAGGTGGATGTGGTGTATCAGCCTGTTTCCCCCATTTACTATCAGCCGATGCAGCGTCAGGATGTACCTCCCTACATGCTATACGTGGGAAGCATCAATTCGCGGAAAAACCTGCTCGGCATTGTGAAAGCGATGGAATTACTACCCAAGGATTTGCAGATACCATTGGTTGTTGTGGGCGGAGGTGGTTCCTACAAGCAGCAAGTGAAGCAATATATTTCAGAGCACAAGATGGAGAAGCTTTTCATGTGGCCTGAGATGGTGATGGGAGAAGAGCTGAAGCGACTCTACACGAATGCACAATTGATGATTTATCCATCTTTTTACGAGGGATTCGGACTTCCCGTCGTGGAAGCTTTGTTGTCTGGATGTCCTGTGGTGACGAGCAATGTGAGCAGCCTGCCCGAAGCTGGAGGACCTTTCTCTTTGAAAGCCGATCCTTCCAATGCGGAGGATATCAAGGAACAGATCGTGAAGGCACTGACGGATGAGACCTGGCGACAGGAAGCCATCAGCAGTGGCAGGGAATGGGCGATGAAAACTTTCGACCCAAGAACACTGGCACGGCAAGTAATGGGTATTTATGAGAAAATCATTCTATAAAAAACGATATGGCAAAAACGGTTTATCTGGGCATGATCGGCGACATCATGCATCCAGGTCTAATTAACATCATCACAGAGGGAGCCAAGTATGGCGACTTGATGATTGGTTTGTTCACAGACAGGGCGATTGCTACACATAAGCGCCTTCCGTATCTCACCTATGACCAGCGCAAGGCGGTGATAGAGAAGATTGTTGGCGTGAAGACCATTGTTCCACAGGAAGAATGGAGTTATGTGGAGAACCTGAAGCGGTATAAGCCCGACTATATTATACATGGTGACGACTGGCTGTATGGTCCAGACAAATACATCCGCGATGAAGTTTTCAAAGTGATGGAGGCTCAGGGCGGCCAAGTGATAGAGATTCCTTATACGAAAGGTATTTCAGCCACTGGATTGAAAGAAGCGATTGATTCTCTCGGCGTGACTCCTCAAGCTCGCCTTTCATCGCTCCGCCGATTGATTTCAGCCAAACCCATCGTACGCATCCTGGAATCCCACAATGGATTGACGGGTCTGATTGCCGAGCACACTTCAATGGAGGTGAATGGTCAGCACCGTGAGTTCGATGGTATGTGGGCTTCTTCATTAACCGATTCCACGTCCAAGGGTAAACCTGATATCGAAGCCGTTGACTTGACCACCCGTTTGCACGACTTGAACGACACGCTGGAAGTGACCACCAAGCCCGTCATTTATGATGGGGATACTGGTGGTAAGGTGGAGCACTTCGTGTTCACTGTCCGCACACTGGAGCGTCTGGGCATTTCTGCTGTCATCATTGAAGACAAGGTGGGTCTGAAACAGAACTCACTGTTCGGCACAGATGCCGTGCAGACACAAGACACCATCGAAGGGTTCTGCAACAAAATCAAGGCTGGTAAAGATGCACAAATTACCCGCGACTTCATGATTATCTCTCGTTGCGAGAGCCTGATTGCCGGCAAATCGGTGGACGATGCCCTGGAACGCTGTCATGCTTATGTGGCAGCTGGTGCTGATGGTGTGATGATTCACTCCAAGAACAAGGATGGAATGGACATCAAGGAGTTCTGCCAGCGGTTCCGCGAGAAAGATGACCACACCCCCATCGTGGCTGTTCCAACCACATACAACCAGTTCACGGAAGAGGAATTGGCAGAGTGGGGTATCAATGTGGTAATCTACGCCAACCACATGTTGCGCAGTGCATATCCCGCAATGGTGAAATGTGCTGAACGCATTCTTGAAA
>JAGAAZ010000125.1 GCA_017614895.1 Bacteroidaceae bacterium
ATCATCACGCGCTTCAGGCCATTGCTCTCTGCAATGCCAGCAGCGATAGCCAGCATAATGCCGTTACGAAAAGGCACCACGGTGGACTTCATGTTCTCGTCATCGTAGTTACCTTCGGGGATATCGGCCGCCGTCATCAACAAGGCGCTCTTGAAGTAACGGTGCATGAACTCGAGTGGGACGATGATATGCTTGATGCCCAGACGCTGGCAATGGGTAACAGCACAGACGCGCTCGCGTCCGTTCTGGGTGGAGCCATAGTCAAAAGTGATGGCGAGAGCGATTTCGTCCTTGAACTCGTAAAGCATCGTGGTGGAGTCCATGCCACCGGAGATGATGATTACTGCGTCTTTCATATCAGTTTTCAGTTGTTCAGTTAGCAGTTAGAAGTTATGGAAATTAGCGAGAAGGCGTTGCCTCACCATGTCTTGATGTTCCGCGTCGCCGTAGTTAGCGAAAGGCTTGATGGAAATGCCCCCACGGGGGTTGAACAGGCCTATGACTTCCAGATACTTGGGCTCCATCAGTTTGACGAGGTCTTTCATGATGATATTGACACAGTCCTCGTGGAAGTCACCATGATTACGGAAGCTGAAGAGGTAGAGTTTGAGGCTCTTGCTCTCCACCATCAACGTGCGGGGGATGTAATTAATAATAAGGTGTCCGAAATCGGGCTGGCCCGTCTTGGGGCATAAAGAAGTGAACTCGGGGCAGTCAAGCGTCACCAGATAGTCATTCTCGGGGTGTTTGTTCTCGAAGGTCTCCAGCACTTCGGGGGTATAGTCATAGCTGTACTGCGTATTCTGGTTGCCCAGCAGGGTAACGCCTTTCAGCTCTTGTTCGTTTCTCGACATAGGTTACAATTTTGTCGCAAAATTAGCAAAATGTTTGCAATCAGCACGGAAAAAAGGCATACTTTTGTAGCCCTAAACAATCAACCACATGAAAAGACATTTTTTATTATTCCTGACTGCCAGCATTCTATGCTGCTGCCTCTCAGTTTCCTGTGATTCAAACAACCATGAATCCTCTACACATGACATCATCGTCCTCTATGAAAACGACGTTCATTGCGGCGTTGACGGATACGCCAACTTCGCGGCCCTCAAGGACGAGATGAAAGCGACTCACAAGTACGTCACCGTTGTCTCCAATGGCGATTTCGTCCAAGGTGGAAGCTTGGGCGCTGCCTCACACGGACGTAACATCATCAACATTATGAACGAAGTCGGCTATGACTACGTCACACTTGGCAACCACGAGTTTGATTACGGCATCCCCCGTCAGATGGAACTCATGGAGGAACTCAATGCTGAATGCCTCTGCTGCAACTTCAAGGACCTCAGGACAGGAAAACCAATTTACGATGCTTATCACATCGTCAACTACGATGGTTTTGATGTGGCTTACATCGGAATGTCTACTCCTTACACAATCAATTCTTCAACTCCCACCTACTTCAAGGATGAGAACGGGAACTTCGTCTACAGCTTCTGCATCGACAATTTCTATGACGTCGTTCAAGAAGCCGTCAATTCAGCCAGGAAGGAAGGCGCCGATTTCGTGGTTGTACTCTCCCACCTCGGCGATGAGGACGAAGGCGAAGGAGGAATCAACTCACCCAGCATGATTGAGAACACCTACGGAATCGATGTCGTCCTCGACGGACATTCCCACAGCGTGATTCTCGACAGCATCATCAAGAATAAGAATGGCGAGAACGTCACCCTGACCTCCACGGGTACCAAATTCCAATATATGGGTGTGCTCACCATCAATCCTAAAGGCACATTCAAGACCGAGCTCATCCCAACCGAAACCTACACCAAGACCAACCCGACCGTTCTGAAGGTAATCGAAGATATCAAGGAAGGCTATAAGAAAGTCTCTGAGCAAGTCATCTTCACCAGCGAAGTCAAGCTTGCCGCATACGACGACCAGAAAAACCGCCTTGTGCGCAGCCAGGAAACCAACATCGGAGATTTCTGCGCCGACGCCTACAGAACGGTGTTCGGCACCGACATCGCTTTCCTCGGTGGTGGCAGCATCAGGGCTGACCTTCCCCAAGGAGACGTGACTTTCAACGATATTTACACCATGTTCCCCTTTGAGAACGGCACCTGCAAGGGTGAGTTAACGGGTGAACTGCTGCTCGACATCCTCGAGCACTCCGTCTCCATCGCCCCAGGTGAATTCGGTGGTTTCCAACAGGTTTCAGGCCTAAGGTTTGAATACGACTCCAGCATTCCCTCTCCCGTGGTCTATGACGCCGACCATAGCTTTGCCGGTGTCGACGGCAAACGTCGCGTCAAGAAGGTTGAGATTATGAACAAGGAGACTGGGAAATACGAGCCCCTCGACCCAAACAAGACCTATACATTCGCAGCTTCAAGCTACATCGCCATCGACCACGGTGACGGCTTCGCGATGATGGACCGTTGCACCAACATTCAGGATGCAGGTGTACTCGACACCGATATCATCCAGAACTTCTTGGAAAACTACAAGAACAATCACGTCGGCACCGAATATGCCGGCACCGAAGGCCGAATCAAGGATATCAGAAAATAACCCTTGGTTACACACAAAAAAAGTAGGGCTGCCATATTATGACAGCCCTACTTTTATTATGTTTGGCACACAAACCTGTGGCCTGCTGCAATCAGTAATTCTTATGCACAGAGATTCTTGCACGCATCGGGTTGCACGCTTCCC
>JAGAAZ010000126.1 GCA_017614895.1 Bacteroidaceae bacterium
CGCTTCCTGCTGGGGAATATGTTCTTGTCTCCACTTGGTATAATCCTAGCAACCAGACAGTAGGCAAGAGTTTGGTTGGTTGGATTCCTTCATCAGGCACGCATCGTATGTCAAACATATCATCGTTTGAGATTGGGAAGTGGATTGTTGATACCATCAAGTTCACAATCACCGCCGAAACGAAAGGAAAAATCCAGATTGGTTATGGTTCGACGCAAAACAGCGGTAGTGGAAGTCATGCCAAAGTGGTGCTCGACTTTGTGAAACTATTGCGCGATACGCCCGTTGGAGCCGCTGATGCATCTTTGAAGAAACAAGACTTGAAGAACGAGTTGGCGACCGCTAACAACTATTACGGTTCGGGTAATGGCAGTGGGGCCAACACATTAAAGACTGCCATCGATGCGGCACAAGCCGTGTATGACAACGACGAAGCTTCGTTCGATGATGTATTGACAGCCATTGTGGCACTTCAACAAGCCGTTGATACCTATCTTTGGGCGAATCCAACGGGTAGTGTGCCATCTGTGACCACCGATCCGCGTTTCGCTCGTGGAGCCACCATGGCATTTGGCCGACTCTCTGCGTCGGGTTCGAACATCACGGAGCGCGGTTTCTGCGTTAGCACCTCCCCCTATCCCACCATCGCTGACCAACGTGCCACATCGTTTATCAACCACAACGGCTATATCTACAAAATAGAAAATCTGCAGCCCGCCACGTTGTATTACATGCGAGCTTACTCCATCACGAGTGGACGACAGGTAGGATATGGCGATGTAATCAAGTTCTACACCATCCCGAAGGGCAACATCACATGGAACTTCCACAACCGTGGAGATGCTGCCACCGAAGCGCGCATAACGGATGCTGTGAATTCTGCCATCTCTTATTTCAACAATTTGACGAGTGTGGTAAAATGTTTCGACATCACGTATAGTGCAGGTACGCCCACTGCCGACTGCAACTATCAGAACCAGCCGTGGATGAACGTAGGAGCCAACACGTCGTATCAACGCACGGGCACCATTATGCACGAGATGCAGCATGGACTAGGACTAGTACCTTACTCCACGCAATGGAATGGGAACATCCTTCGCGAAGGAAATGGAACAGGAAGGTGGCTGGGCGACCGCGTTGCTGAATTCCTGCATTTCTGGGACAACAACACGACAACCGTGCTTAATGGAGACACTCAACACATGTGGCCGTATGGAATCAACGGTGCGAGTGAAGATGATGGTAGCGAAAGCCTTTATATCGCAAACGCGATGCTTTGCCAAGCTTTGGGCGAAGATGGATTGGAACACACCGACAATCATTTTGCCGACCCCTACTATTCGTTTGATTGCAAGGATGACGTGAAGTATTATCTGAAGAACGAATCTGTCGACCGAGGTCTTTATAACTCGTTCCTGACCGTCAACGATAGCGGACAATTGCGATGGACTGAGATGACCAACGATGAAGCGACCGATGATGACCATGCCGCTTGGTACATCTCGTTTACGCCTGGCAACCAATTCTATCAACTCCAGAATGTCGCCACACGCCGCTATCTCTCCATCAGCAGCACTTCGGCACGTACGGTAACTTCGTCGCCCTCTACGAACGAGGACTTCCATTTGATGCCCGCCCGTGTGGAAGCCGCATCTGGAACAGGTATTCGTGGCTATTGGATGCTGCATCATGCCGCCCGTAATCCACGTGGACTGAGTGCATCAGCGAATGGAAGTGTCTCTACAGTTGTGCTCTCATTGGCCAATGACGCCACGCAACAACGATGGCTCATTTTGGAATCGAGTCAGTTGGACGCCCTTGAAGAGAGTGCCAAGACCGCTTATAATGCTGAACTCAACGACTTGCTGAAGAACATCAAGGCATTACGAGCCGTTGAGCACGAAGAGAATGCCGCAGGTACTGACGAAGCCATTGATGCTACCATCGCCTCCATTGAGAGCCTGCAAGCCACTTCACCCTCTGCTGCTACGATTGCCTCACTGATTGAAGAGGCGCAGACTGCGAGCTTCAATTTCCTGTCGAATGCTACGCCTACCGATGAAGCAAATCCCTTCGACCTCACTTACATGATGAAAGACCCCTCCATCGAGACGCTTTCGGGATGGAACGGCGCCGCCACACTCAACTATTCGTGTGCCGAGTTCTATCAGTCCACCTTCAATTTCTATCAGACGATGAGCAACATGCCCGCTGGCGTCTATCAACTCCATGCACAGGCATTCCAACGTCCTGGTTCGTCTGCCGATGCTTATACGACCTACACTACTGATCCTACCAATAACATCTCGACCTATCTCTACATAAGCACCAAAAAGACAAAGGTGAAGAACGTCTGTGCAGAGGCTCAAAAGAGCAAAGTTGGAAAAGGAAACGAGGTGGAAGTAGGCAATGGATTCATCCCGAACGACATGCAATCCACCAGCGCCTATTTCGCAAAAGGTCTCTACGATAACGTTGTGGAATACAAAAATGCGACCAGCGGCGCCAACTTCAATGTGGGAATACGTTGTTCTTCATCCGACAACATGTATTGGAGCATCTTCGACAATTTCCGCCTCCATTTCCTAGGCAACCCCGACAAAGTGACAGTGGGCATTACCGAGAA
>JAGAAZ010000127.1 GCA_017614895.1 Bacteroidaceae bacterium
CCTCCTGAAGGACTATGAAGGACTTTCAGAGAGTGACAAAGAACTGGTGGAGGCACTCCCTGCCTGCTTGCCAAGCGACACGCTCTACGTCACCGTCGATAAGGAAGCTGTTCGCCGTTCAGGAATGAAACTTCAGAGTGACTCTATCCCCGATCAGATGGTCATCAGTTTGGCAGGTCAGGGACGTGTGTCAAAGAGTTTCATCATGATGTTGGAGATGATTGCCCAGAGCAACTTCTCTCGTCCTCTCTATATGTCCACCACAGTTGGTTCCAGCAATTATGGCAACCTCTGGCGCCACTTCATCCTCGAAGGAATGGCTTGGCGCATCACTCCGTTCATCTACTCGGAGAACACCATCAGCAGGGGTGTGGTGCATTCAGTGGCAGACACAGAGAAGATGTATGACAACATGATGAACAAGTACCACTATGGCAATTTGAAACAGCCAGGTCTTTACATCGACGAGACCACGATGCGTATGTGCTACACCCATCGTCGCTGGTTCTCCACCCTCATCACCAACCTGGTGCAGGAGGGCAAGAAGGACAAGGCGCTCAAGGCGCTGGAGAAGTGCGAGACAGAGATTCCTGCCTACAATGTGCCTCATGACCCCATCATGAGCTCTTCTCTCGAGATAGCCGAAGCTTACATCGCTTGTGACAAGCCTGAGAAGGCAAAGACAATCCTCGAGGCGATAGAGAAGAACTCCACCGAGTACATCAAGTGGTATCTGTCATTGAGCAACGTCTATTTTGCCAACAGCGCACGTGATTGCCATCAGGAAATCTTTGTACTGGCATCCGTTCAGGATCTGTATAGCAAAATGGGCACTTCCGATGCGGAAAAGAAGGCGCAACAAATGGAAGACAGTTTGCAAAAACTCTATAGTGCGTTCATCAACAAATGTGAGGGCGCAGGCATTCAACTGCAATGATAATTGAACAACCCACCAAATGGTTACGATGGCTCTATCCCAGTGCCATCTGGAGAATGGACCCGACGGAGAAGGCTGTCTATCTGACCTTCGACGACGGGCCCATCCCCGAATCAACCCCTTGGCTGATTGAAACGCTTGAACGTTACAATGTGAAAGCAACCTTCTTCATGGTGGGTGACAATGTCAGGAAATATCCAGAACTGCTGGAACTCATCCGCTCTCATGGTCATCGCTTGGGCAACCACACCTTCAATCACATTGGTGGCATCACCGTATCGAGCAAACGCTATCTGCGCAATGCTAACGAAGCCGACAAACTGATTCATTCCAATCTCTTCCGTCCTCCAAGAGGATGGATGCGTAATGCCCAGTATATCCGTCTTCGTCGCCACTACACCATCGTGATGTGGGACTTGGTCACACGTGACTACTCCAAACGCCTCACGGCTGAAGAAGTGTATGAGAACGTGAAGAATTACACACGCAATGGCTCCATCATCACTTTCCACGACTCCCTCCGAAGTATCGACAAACTCAAGAAAATACTTCCCAAATGTATCGAATGGCTGCGTGATGAAGGCTACGAATTCAAAGTGTTCGATGAGAACCAGCATCATTCACGACATTTGAAATAAAAGGCGATCGTAACAGAGCAAAATAAAAAGGCTAAGGAGCAGCAACACTCTTTAGCCTTTTTTTATTAATGTGATCAGGTCAATTATTCATCCTCAGCAAGGATGATCTTTGCCTTACCACCCTTCTGAATCTTCTCCTCAGGCTTGTCCGTCACACAGATGGGGACTTCCTTCTTGATGCTCTGGTCGAGGGAGATGAGGGTTTCGGTGGAATCGACACCTGTGATGCCCTGAATCTTGCGATTGAGGAGATCCATCAACTGCTCATTGTCACGGGCATAGAGTTTCACGAGCATGGTGTAAGGACCTGTGGTGTAGTGACATTCCACAATCTCGGGAATCTTGTTGAGTTCACTCACGACACGCTCGTACATCGAACCCTTCTCCAGACGGATGCCCACATAGGTGCAAGTCTTGTAGCCGAGGCTCTTGGGGTTGATCACATAGCCAGAGCCCACGATGACGTTGGTGTCAATCAGTCGCTGAACGCGCTGATGGATGGCGGCACGCGATACGCCACATACGGCAGCGACATCCTTGAAAGGTATACGTGCATTGGCGGAGATAATCTCCATAATTTGCTTGTCAAGCTTATCTATCTTTTCCATTTTTTGAGGAAGTTTTTATTGCCTATTTTCTTTGTCTTGTCAGTCTGCGAAGAACAAACTGTAAACAAAAGTAGGTCATTTTTTTCTATTTGTCAAACTTTTTTTGAAAAAAATCGCATTATTTGCTAAAAAAGTGGAAAAGTGCTATCAAAGACGAAATAAAAGTGCTACTTTTGTCAGTAAATTAACAAAAAGGAAAGATGATGAAAACATTAGTTTTTGCGAGTAACAATGCACACAAGTTGGAAGAGATTCGTGCCATTCTGGGCGCACAGTATGAGGTGAAGAGTCTGAAGGACATCGGCTGCGAGGTGGATATCCCTGAAACGGGTACCACTTTCCGTGAGAATGCCTTGCAGAAAGCAACCTACGTAAAGGAGCATTTTGGCTTCGATTGCTTTGCCGACGATTCCGGTCTTCAGGTGGAAGCTTTGGGTGGAGAACCTGGGGTGTATTCTGCCCGTTATGCCATGAAGAATGGGGTGCAGTTCGAGGGGAACAAGGACGAAGCCAACATGGATGTACTCCTTGGCAAGTTGACGAATGAGGAGAATCGGAAAGCCTGTTTCCGCACCAGCATCGCCCTGATCTATGAGGGAGAAACTCATTTCTTCGATGGCACAGTTGAGGGACAGATTATCAGAGAGAAACGAGGCTCAGGCGGCTTCGGCTACGACCCTCTTTTCATCCCCGATGGGTATGACAAAACCTTTGCAGAATTGGGCAATGAAGTGAAAAATGGCATCAGCCATCGGGCAAAAGCAGTTGAACAATTGGCTAAATTTTTATTTGTCAATTATTCTTCGTAACTTTGCACCCGTAAATCATCGGAAATGAAGAAAATACTATATCTTTCTCTCTTTTCTTTGCTGCTGATTGGATGCAAGGAAAAGAACGTGGAGGTGGATAAGGATTATGTATCGCCAGCTCCTGCTTTCTGTGAGGATTCAGCATATCAATATGTGGCAGAACAATGTGCGTTTGGTCCTCGTGTGATGAACTCAGCAGCACACGATTCGTGTGGCGAGTATATTGCCCAGAAGTTCAGGAGTTTTGGTGCTGTGGTGTATGATCAGTATGCCGATTCCAAACTCTACAATGGCACCCCCATCAAAATGCGCAACATCATTGCTTCTTACAATCCTGACGCTCCTGCACGCATCCTGATTGCAGGACATTGGGACAGTCGTCAATGGGCTGACAACGACCCAGATAAAGCGAACCACAACACCCCGATTGATGGTGCCAACGATGGTGGCAGTTCCATTGGTGTGATGCTGGAGCTTGCCCGTCAATTGCAGCTGGCCAACGACTCCAACCAAGTAAAGATTGGTGTGGATTTCATTTGTTGGGATGCAGAGGACAGTGGTGAAGCTGCCAATAACAACCCCAACAGTTGGTGCTTGGGCAGTCAGTATTGGTCAGGCATTCGTCACATTCAAGGCTATACAGCACGTTATGGCATCAACCTCGATATGGTGGGTGGAAACAACACAATCTTCTATCGTGAGCAGTATTCCATGAAATATGCTCCAACGGTGGTGGATAAGGTGTGGGGAGCAGCACAACGTATCGGCTATGGAAAGTTCTTCAGTTATGAAGACGAGGGTGGTTACATCACGGATGACCACTTGCAAGTGAATCAGGGTGGAATCCCCTGTATCGATGTGATTGGCTCCGACACAGAAAATGACGGATTCCCAAGCACTTGGCATACTTTGGACGACAATATCAAGCATATCAATAAAGAAACACTGAAGGCAGCGGGTCAGACGATGCTGGAGGTAATTTGGACAGAACAATGACAATAGAAGAAATACAGCAAGAGGTCATCGAAGAGTTTGAAGGTTTCGATGATTGGATGGACAAGTATCAGATGCTCATCGACTTAGGTAGTGAACAAGAGCCACTTCCTGAGCAGTATAAGGTGGAGAGCAACCTCATCGACGGTTGCCAAAGCCGTGTTTGGTTGCAGGCAGACCTCACGCCCGAAGGCAAGATTCACTTTCAGGCAGAGAGTGATGCACTCATCGTGAAGGGCATCGTGACCTTGCTCATTCGTGTGTTAGACAACCAGACACCTGACGACATCCTCAATGCCGACCTCCATTTCATTGAGGATATTGGTTTGAAGGAACACCTTTCCCCCACACGCAGCAATGGTCTCTTGGCGATGATGAAGCAGATGAAGATGTACGCCATCGCATTTAAGGCTCAACAAAATAAATGAAAGATTTCTACCAGCAAATGGGCAAGTACTTTGCCCGCTACAAAGGATACATCGTCAGCACCTTCGGCATGAATGTGTTGGCAGCCATTTTCAATGTCTTTTCCTTCTCCATTCTGATTCCTATCTTGCAGATTCTCTTCAAAGTGAATACAGAACAGTATGAGTTGATGCCATGGAGCGTTGGCAGCATTGACGAATTGGTGGAAGTGGCAAAGAACAACGGCTACTACTACTCCCAGATGTTGGTGGAGACGCAAGGACCTTCCACCACCTTGCTGATTCTGGGTATCGTGCTGGCTTTCCTCACCTTGCTGAAGACAGCTGCCTATTTTGGAGGTTCTGCCTGTCTGATGCCCCTTCGTACAGGTATCATCCGCGACATTCGTGTCGATATCTATAAGAAGATTCTCTCCCTTCCCCTTTCCTTCTTTTCTGATGAACGGAAAGGTGACATCTTGGCTCGTGTCAGCACAGACGTGAACGAGATTGATGCCAGCATCTCGTCCTCGCTCGACATGATCATCAAGAACCCCATTTTCATCATTGTTTATATCGGTATTCTCTTTGGTATGTCTTGGCAGCTTACCTTGTTCACCCTGTTGGTGGTTCCTTTGTTGGCAGGGGGTATCGGACGTATCGGCAAAAAACTGAAGTCGAACTCGCTCTATGCGCAATCCAAATGGAGCGATGGCATCAGCCAGATAGAGGAAACCTTGGGAGGACTTCGCATCATCAAGGCATTCATCGCTGAACGGAAGATGGAGGATCGCTTCACGAAGGTCAACAACGAATATCGCAATGCAGCCATGAAAGTGGCGATTCGACAGTCGGCTGCCCACCCTGTGAGTGAGTTCTTGGGCACCTGCATGATTGTCGTTGTGTTGTGGTTTGGAGGCTACCTCATCTTCTCTGGCAGTTCATCCATCCAAGCCAGCGACTTCATCTTCTATCTGGTCATGCTCTACTCCACCCTGCAACCCATCAAGGATCTCTCCAAGGCTGGTTACAGCATCCAGAAGGGTTTGGCTTCGATGGAGCGCATCAACAAGATTCTTCGTGCTGAGAACAACATCAAGGAAATAGCTGAGCCAAAGAAGATAGAGGCACTCAACGACTCAATTGTGCTGGAGCATGTACACTTCTCCTACAACGAAGGTCATGAGATTCTGCACGACATCAATCTCACCATTCCAAAGGGACGCACCATCGCACTGGTGGGTCAATCAGGCTCAGGCAAGAGCACTTTGGTGGACCTCATCCCACGCTATCACGATGTTTCTTCTGGCTGCATCAAGATTGATGGGGAGGATGTACGCAACCTCTCTCTCCACTCCTTGCGTGGCTTGATTGGCAATGTCAATCAGGAAGCCATCCTCTTCAACGACACCATCTTTAACAACATCGCCTTTGGTGTGGAAAATGCCACACAGGAACAGGTGGAAGCAGCTGCTAAGATTGCCAATGCCCACGACTTCATCATGGAGATGGAGAAGGGTTATCAGACGAATGTGGGCGACCGAGGTGGCAGGCTTTCTGGTGGCCAACGTCAACGCATATCTATTGCACGTGCCATCTTGAAGAACCCACCTATCCTTATTCTCGACGAAGCCACGTCTGCCCTCGACACAGAGAGCGAACGCCTTGTGCAGGATGCGTTGGAGAAACTCATGAAATCACGCACAACAATCGCCATTGCCCACCGTCTTTCCACCATTAAGAATGCCAGTGAGATTTATGTGCTCCACGAGGGAAAGATTGTGGAATGTGGCACGCATGAAGAGTTGATTGAACAGAACGGCTACTACAAGAAGCTGAACGACATGCAAGCGTTGTAAGGGAAAAGTAAAAGTGATCAGCGAGAAACTTTCACTAATCACTTATGAATTAACTTGTATCTTGCTCCTCCAAGTGCCTTCACCACCCCTTTCATCTCCAAGTCGAAAAGAATCATGCTGGCGCGTGAATAAGGAATATTGGCATCAATGGCAATCTGATTGATGTGCTTGTCATCCACGCTTTTAAGGGTATTCACCAATGCGCGTTCCTCGTCCGTAAGGTCGGGGAAAAGTTCTTGTTGGATGGCTTCTGGTTTCGATGCCTTCTTCAGTGGATTTTCCCACCCCATTGCATCCAGCAGGTCGGCAGCGCAGGTGAGCAAGGTTGCCTGCTGGCGACGGATAAGGTTGTTGCATCCTCGGCTATATTCGTCATACGCACGCCCAGGGAAGGCGAACACATCACGATTGTATTCCATTGCCAACTCGGCTGTAATGAGGGAACCACCCCGTTCAGAACTCTCCACCACAATGCAAGCATCGCACAAGCCTGCCACAATGCGGTTTCGACGCACGAAGTTCCCCTTTTCAGGTGTTGTGTGGGTAGTGTATTCTGTCAGCAATCCTCCTTGCTGATGCACCATATCTGCTGCTATCTGGCGATGCATCGAGGGGTAGATGGTGTCCAATCCGTGTGCCAGTACTCCTACTGTCGCCATACCGTTTTCCAAAGCTGCACGATGGGCACACACATCAATTCCGTATGCTAAACCGCTCACAATCAGCGTATCAGGATAATAGCGTTTCAGGTCAGCAATGAAATTGTTGCACACTTCACGTCCATATTCCGAACACTTTCGTGTACCCACCACGCTGATGATGCGCTGGCTGTTCAGGTTGACATTGCCACAACCATAGAGCACCAACGGGGCATCCTCACACTCTCTCAGCCTTTGTGGATAGTCTTCATCTTGCAAAGTGAACACCTTCAACCGCTTCTTTTCGATGAACTCCACCTCCTCCTCCGCTATCTTCATCGCCTCATCTGCATCAGCAAAAGCCGACACAAGCCGTTGGCTGGCATCAGGAATCATGCGCACAATCTCCTTCCGATGGGCAAACACCTCACTGGCCGACCCCATTGCTTCCAGCATGGTTCGGGCATTCAGCAGACTCAAACCCTTCAGTTTGGTCAGCGCGATAGCAGCAATGATTTCCTGCGTGTTCATAGAAAATCTCACACCTCTAATTTCACACCTCAAACCTCTATTGCAAGAACGGAGCAAACTTTTCGTTCAACTCAGGGCTCTCAGCCAATTTGCCATTCACGAGGCACACAGAATCCACCTGTGCACGAATGCTCAACTTCATATCAGGCAGACGGAAGATGTCCTGCATGAAGATGTAGCGCACCCCATCCTTCTTGATCCACAGCTTCGTCACATACTCATCCTTGCTCTTCAAAGGCACCTTGAACTGCATCGTCAACCTGGCCACCACAGCATCCGTCCCTTTGTCATGCAGTTCTGCAAAACTGATGTTGTGTGCCAACAAAAACTCATGTCGGCAATGCTCCAGATAATGCTGATAATTCGCATTGTTCACAATGCCCTGCAGGTCGCACTCATAGTCACGCACCTTGTCCTTCAACTCAAAAATATAATTCGCCATATTCTTACGTAGTTTAATTTCAGGTACAAAGGTACGGATAAGCCAGCAGAATACAAAATAAAACCTTTTTTATTTATCTATCTTCATCTTCTTTCGCTGCCATTTCTCCCCCAACCCTTCATTCATTTTCCATTTCCTTCCGCATCCACTTCCATCTTCCCCTCGTTCTCACAAAATTTTGAAAGTTTAGAAATATAATTTGAAAGTTTCAAAAAGTTTTTCTAAACTTTCAAATTATTTTTTGCAACTTTAGAAATTTACTCGTAACTTTGCACCAACAAATCAATTTAGTATTTTAAAAAGTATGATGAAAAAAGTATTTTTGATGTTTACAGCAATGGTATTCGCTGTGGCAGCTTTTGCTGCTGACGAAAAGATGGCGAAGGAGGATGGTGAAGCACCTGTGATCGAGTCGATTGACAAAGATTGGGATCGTGTGACGTTTCCTGACTTGGGACTGACGTTCGAGGCACCATCAGGTATCAAGCCCGATGCAGATTTTGGACGTTTCAACTTGAGGGCACGTTCGAAGGGTGTGTTTATTGATATTGTCTATCGCGATGGGCTCAGCGTGAAAGAAGCTGAGGCTCCTGAGTACCTCAAATCCTTCATGGAAAGCACTCAGAAGTACACGAAGGAGTCAACGACGGAAATCAAGAAGAATGTGGCCACTTCGTGGGAGCACAAGAACGGGATGCAGCACCACACACGCTACATCGTGCGCGATGGCCGTTACGTCAAACTCATCTTCTACTATTTCGATGATCACAAGGATACGTTGGACAAAGCTGCCAAACGCGTGCTGAAATCCATGAAATTCCAGTAAACAACAAACAAGGGGAGGCATCGGAACCTCCCCTTTGTTTTTGAGATTAAGGCATAGACAGAATGTTTGTTTCGGACTACCAATTTTCGTTCTCTCGCAGCCATTCGATTTTGTCATCGTTGATTTCCTTGATAGCCATCCAGTTTGATGGAACGAAGAAGTGGTCTTTGCGGACATCCAACATGAGGATTTTGAGACCTCGTGCCTTTCCCGAAGCATCGTTGCCCACCTGAACATGGAAGATGCCTTTCAGTCGGTCTTTGGGCTTGGCATCGTTGACGCTTAGCAGCATCAGTTGAGAGGCATATCTGTTACATTCCGTCATGTCGAACTTGTATTGAGGATAGCGACATTCGAGCCAGGGAGCGTAGTGGGTCTCCATGAATTCCTTGATCATGGAACGCAGTTCCTCCACAACCTTGATCTTGTCTTTCCCCCTGACAGGAAGTTCATACAGCGTTCCTTCGATGAGGGAGGTCTTTTCATCGCCTTGTCGCCAATTGAAAGCGATGTACCCATACTCGAATTCCTTGCTGTTGTCTTCCAGATAATACCTCACAGGATATTTCTTGGTGCCCTTATAGTTGGAGATGAATTTCAGGAAAAGACTCCGGACTTCTTCTGCATGGGTGGCTTTCTTGTTGGCATTCCTTTCCTCCCTGTGATAACAAATACTTTCAAGGTTTTGAGCCTTGTCGCCATTATAATAATAGTGGAACCACTCTGGGTAGTAAGCGTAGGTGTCCTTGAAATTGTTCCTATCGCAATCTTCTGGCAACGAGTCTGCCAGTTCATGGGGAGCAAGCACAAACTCGATGGAATCTCTTCCGTTCTGGTGGCTCTCAAACCTGTAATACTTGGCTGCCTGTGGACGGTATTTGTCGAGCAAATGCTTGACGCCCTTTTCAGCATATTCGCGAATCATCCGCTTGTTTTGTGCCACACTGTCTTCGACGGCTTTCATCTCAGCCACCAAATCAGCGACAGAATCGTTGTGTAGGCTCTCGTCCATCAAGGTTGTGTCCATTTCAACAGCAGGAATTCCCTTGTCCTCATAATATTCGAACCATTCATAATAAAAACTGGTGGTGGCTGAGTCACTGGCAGAAATGCGTACAAAGACATCCCCTTTCATCGAGGCGATCCCTTCAAAGAGTTCCATGAAAGTGGATGGCATGGGCTGTTCGTCACCCGTTTGGTTATTTTGGCAGGCACACACACTCACAAGCAGTGTTGCCCATATCATGATTTTTTTCATTGTCTTCATTTTAATAATTATAGGATGTCATTGGTTGGTTGTTTTCTATCAGAGCCTCTCCTTTGCTTCTCATTCTCCGTTCGATGGATTCGAATGATTCGTAGGTATCCATCCTGTCGGAGGAACTGACACATACAGTCTTTGCGTGCTCCATATCGTAGGCTCTGACCAGATAGGCATGGAGCGCTGCGTCTGCCTTCTTCTCCTCTGGTGGTGTGAACCACAGCATCGCAAATCCGACCACACAGGCAGCAGCCACCCAAGGCCATAGGTTGACCTTGCGTCGAGGCTTGATTTCCTCCCTTGCCTGAGCCAGCACCTCTTCCTTCAAGGTGTCTGATGCCTTGAACTCGCATTGAGGCTTGAGCAGTTGCTCGATGTCCTCCAACCCTTCGTTGAAGTCATCCTCTGGGATGTTGATGTAATCTGTATTCATACTTCTTCTCCTTTCTTCTTGAGCATTTGTTGGATATGCAGGATGGCATATCGGTATCGTGACTTTGCTGTCGCTTCTGGAATTTCTTGCAGTTCGGCTATCTGCTTGAAGGTCAAGTCGTCGTAGCATTTCAGTCGTACGATTTCAGATTGTTCTTGGGGCAGCGTGTCCAGCAATTTGTTGATTCTCAAAAACTCCTCGTGAATCTGCCTGTCGCCTTCATGAACAGGAACCTCCTCAGCTTTATCAAGCGGCACCATTCGAAGTGGTTTTCGTCGGAAGTAATCATTGCAGGCATTGCTGATGGAACGGATGACATATTGCTCCACACTTTCCACATGCATCTTCTCCTGCAGTCGTCGGAACACATTCAGCAGCACCTCCTGCACCACATCTTCAGCGTCTTCCCTGATGCCGATTCGCATATAGGCAAAACGGAACAGCCAGTCTTGTCGCTCTACGACAATCCGCTCTAATTCTACCAGTAACTGTTCCGTTTCCTCGCTCATTTTGGGGTTATTTATTCATGTTATCAATGCATCATTCCGAGACATTTCTACTAACAAGACGCAAAGATGACAAAAAAGATTTAATTGACCCAACATTTTTTTATTTTTTCTGTATCCTTGCAACTATACGAAGTCAAAAATGATAGGGGAAGGGAGGATTCCTATATAAATAATGTAAGTTGATGTGGTTTTGTGGTGAGGGTTCGGGAAAAAAGTCGTACCTTTGCAGTAAATTTTCAGATCTGTATTTTTTATGATTTACTTTTTCAGAACACCAGCGCAGAGTGTGATTGCTACACAGGTGAATCACGAGCTCTCCGCTGATGAAACTAATGAGCTTTGCTGGCTGTATGGTGAAGCTCGTCCAGAAAGCGAGAACAATTTGCAGGGATTCTTTGTAGGACCACGCCGTGAGATGATCACTCCTTGGAGTACGAACGCTGTGGAAATCACACAAAACATGGCGATTGAGGGCGTGCAGCGCATCGAGGAATATTTCCCTGTTGATAGTGAGGATGCTGAACATGACCCCATGCTGCAACGCATGTACAAGGGCTTGAATCAGGACATCTTCACAGTGAACATAGAACCTGCTCCCATTCTCCATATCGAGAATTTGGAGGAGTATAACGAGCAGGAAGGTCTTGCCCTCTCACCTGAGGAAATCGAATACCTGCACAAGGTGGAAGGTCAGTTGGGCAGAAAATTGACTGACTCTGAGGTGTTCGGCTTCGCACAGATTAACTCTGAGCATTGCCGTCACAAGATTTTTGGTGGCACGTTCATCATTGACGGTCAGGAGAAGGAGAGTTCGCTTTTCCAGATGATTAAGAAGACCACGCAGGAGAACCCCAACAAGATTCTTTCTGCCTACAAGGACAATGTAGCATTCAGCCAAGGTCCTGTGGTGGAGCAGTTTGCGCCTGCTGACCACTCGACCAGCGACTACTTCGAGGTGAAAGACATCGAGTCTGTCATTTCGCTGAAGGCAGAGACACATAACTTCCCCACGACGGTGGAGCCATTCAATGGTGCTGCTACAGGTACGGGTGGTGAAATCCGTGACCGTATGGGTGGTGGTGTCGGCTCTTGGCCGATTGCTGGTACAGCTGTCTATATGACCAGCTACCCAAGAAATGGGGTTGCTCCCAGCCAGCCACATAGCTATGCGAAGTGGACAAAGTCGGACAAGGAGGGTGACATCCGTCCTTGGGAAGAGGTGCTGCCCATCAGAAAGTGGCTGTATCAGACACCTGAACAGATTCTCATCAAGGCTTCAAACGGTGCCAGCGACTTTGGTAACAAGTTCGGTCAGCCACTCATCTGTGGTTCTGTGCTCACCTTCGAACATGAGGAGCAGCAGGGTGAAACTACTGAACAGTATGGCTACGACAAAGTCATCATGTTGGCAGGTGGTGTAGGTTATGGCACCAAGCGTGACTGTCTGAAGGGTACGCCTGAGAAGGGCAACAAGATTGTTGTAGTGGGTGGTGATAACTATCGCATCGGCTTGGGTGGTGGTTCTGTGTCTTCTGTGGATACAGGTCGCTATTCATCAGGCATCGAGTTGAACGCTGTGCAGCGTGCCAACCCTGAGATGCAGAAGCGTGCCAACAACTTGGTTCGTGCTCTCTGCGAAGAAGAGGTGAATCCTGTGGTCAGCATTCACGACCACGGTTCAGCAGGTCACGTGAACTGTCTGTCTGAGTTGGTGGAAGAGTGTGGTGGCCTCATCGATATGACGAAGTTGCCCATTGGTGACCAAACCTTGTCATCGAAGGAAATCATCGCCAACGAAAGTCAGGAGCGTATGGGTCTTCTCATTGACGAGAAGCATATCGAACATGTACGCCAGATTGCTGAGCGTGAGCGTGCTCCGCTGTATGTGGTGGGTGAAACAACAGGCGACGCTCACTTTGCCTTCCAGCAGGGTGATGGTGTACGTCCGTTCGACTTGGATGTGGCACAGATGTTTGGTCATTCGCCCAAGACCTACATGCATGATGAAACGGTGGTGAGGAAGTATGAGGATGCAACATATTCGTATAATGAGATAGAAACTTACTTGGAGAATGTGCTGCAGTTGGAAGCTGTAGCTTGTAAGGATTGGTTGACCAACAAGGTGGACCGTTCTGTGACTGGTAAGATTGCCCGTCAGCAATGTCAGGGTGAGATTCAGTTGCCACTCTCCGACTGTGGTGTGGTCGCATTGGATTATCGTGGCGAGAAAGGTATTGCCACAGCGATTGGTCATGCTCCACAGGCTGGCTTGGCTGATCCAGCAGCAGGTTCTGTGCTGTCAGTGGCTGAGTCATTGACCAACCTCGTTTGGGCACCAATGGCAGAAGGACTTGATTCTGTAAGCCTGTCAGCCAACTGGATGTGGCCTTGCCGTTCGCAGAAGGGTGAGGATGCACGTCTCTACGAAGGTGTGCAGGCATTGAGTGATTTCTGCTGCGCCTTGCAGGTGAATGTGCCAACAGGTAAAGATTCATTGTCAATGACTCAGAAGTATCCTGATGGCAGCAAGATCATTTCTCCAGGAACCGTGATTGTTTCGTCTGGTGGTGAGGTGAGCGACGTGAAGAAAGTGGTCAGCCCTGTGCTGGTCAATGACAAGGACACAACCCTCTATCATATCGACTTCTCTTTCGATACCCTGAAACTGGGTGGTTCTGCCTTTGCTCAGAGTCTTGGCAAGGTGGGAAGCGATGTGCCAACGGTAAAGAATCCGGAGTACTTCCGCGATGCTTTCTTGGCTGTACAGGACTTGGTGAAGGAAGAACTCCTATTGGCTGGTCACGATATCAGCGCTGGTGGTCTCATCACAACCCTCTTGGAGATGACTTTCGCTAATCAGGAAGGTGGTATCAAGGTAAACCTCAACGGCATCAACGAGAGCGACCCTGTGAAACTGCTCTTCGCAGAGAACCCAGGTGTGGTGGTGCAGGTAAGAAATGCCGACAAGAAGGCCGTAGAGAATCTGCTGAACAAGGCAGGTGTGGGCTTCGTGGAAATTGGTCAACCTATTGAGGAACGTCAGATTGTGATGAAGAAAGGTGGTCGCAACCGTTATTTCGACATTGATAAGCTGCGTGATATCTGGTACAGCACTTCCTATCGTCTCGACACCAAGCAGTCGTTCAACGGAATGGCGAAAGAGCGTTTCGAGAACTATAAGAAACAGCCGATTGAACACAAGTTCCCTGCTTCGTTCACTGGCAAGCTATCACAATATGGCATTAGTGCTGACCGTCGTGAACGTACAGGCATCAAGGCTGCCATCATTCGTGAGAAAGGCACGAATGGTGAGCGCGAAATGGCTTACTCCTTGTATCTGGCAGGCTTCGATGTGAAGGATGTAATGATGACCGACCTTGTAAGCGGCCGTGAAACGTTGGAAGACATCAACATGATTGTGTTCTGTGGTGGTTTCTCCAACTCCGACGTGCTGGGTAGTGCGAAGGGATGGGCAGGAGCCTTCCTCTTCAACCCCAAGGCAAAGGCTGCACTCGATGCTTTCTATGCAAGAGAGGACACATTGTCACTGGGTATCTGTAACGGCTGTCAGTTGATGGTGGAACTTGGTCTCATCAACAACAACCACGCTGTGACCGACGCAAAGGACTATGCACAGATGCTGCACAATGTCAGCCACAAGTTCGAGAGTGAGTTTGTGACTTTGCAGATTCCTGAAAACAAGTCGGTGATGTTCGGCTCGTTGAGCGGAAGCAAACTTGGCTTGTGGGTAGCTCACGGAGAAGGTAATTTCCGTCTGCCAAAGGCTGAAAAGGAATACAACATCGTAGCAAAATACAACTACTCTGGCTACCCAGGCAATCCAAACGGTTCCACTTACGATGTGGCTGGTATCGCTTCTGCTGATGGTCGCCATTTGGCCATGATGCCACACTTGGAGCGTGCCATCTTCCCCTGGCAGCAAGCTAATTATCCTGCTGACCGCAAGGGAGACGAAGTGACTCCTTGGATTGAAGCTTTCGTGAACGCCAGAAAGTGGGTGGAGGAAAAGACTAGATAAACTAGTGAGACTAGTAAAACTAGATTAACTAGAATAGAAAGAAACGACACATGGGCATCTACACAGACATTTTCCTCACATTTGCCAAGATTGGGAGCTTCACCATAGGGGGAGGCTTCGCAATGGTGCAGATGATGGAGAAAGAAGTGGTGGATAAGAAGCACTGGTTGAACCATGAGGAGTTTATGAATACGTTGGTGGTGGCACAGAGCACCCCTGGCCTTTTCGCTATCGATATGGCCTCTCATATCGGGTTGAGATTAAAAGGGGTGACAGGTGGCATCGTAGGAGCGATTGCCACAGCCTTACCTTCCATCGTTGCGATTCTGCTCATTGCCATCTTCTTTCAGACCTTCAAGGATAACATCTATGTGGAGAAAATCTTCATGGGTGTTCGTCCCTGTGTGGTGGCGCTCATTCTCGCTCCTTGTTTCGGTATGGCGAAGAAGGCGAAACTGAACAAGTTCAACTTCTGGATCCCTATCGTAGCAGCCATCTTGATTGCCGCCTTTGGCGTGTCCCCCATCTGGTGCATCCTGGCAGCAGGTATTGGTGGATTCATCTATGGAAAATTGAAGAGTTGAAGCATTGAAAAATTGAAGTTTTTGAGGCTATGATATTCTTGGAATTATTTTACGTCTTCTCAAAGATAGGCATCTTCAACTTTGGAGGTGGTTATGCGATGTTGTCACTCATTCAGGATGAAGTGGTGAACAAGCATCATTGGATGACGATCAACGAATTCACAGATATCGTAGCTATCAGCCAATCGACGCCAGGTCCTATCGGCATCAACTGTGCCACCTATACAGGTTATACGGCAGTGATACATGCAGGCTATCCCACATGGGCAGCTATACTGGGTGCTGTGTTAGCATCGTTGAGTGTGATTTGGTTACCGTTCATTCTGATGGTGAGCATCAGCAGGTATCTCATCAAGCACCATGATTCGAAGAACGTGACAAGCGTCTTTGCTGCATTGCGACCTGTAATTGTGGGTTTGATAGCCGCTGCAGCCATCATGCTGATGTCGAAGGAGAACTTTGGTGATCCATCGGAATCGCCTTTTGTGTTTGTGTTGAGCATTGTCATCTTCCTGCTTGCTTTTGTGGGGACGAGACTCTATAAGGTGCATCCCATCATCATGATTTTGCTGTGCGGATTGGCAGGATTGCTGATATATTGATGAGAAATATGGGAAGAACAGGAGAAGTGGCGAGGACACATACCTTTGAGAATGGTTTGCGATTGATACAGATACCATCCCCCACGAATGTTGCGTATTGTGGCATCAGCATCGATGCTGGTACAAGGGATGAAGAGAAGGGGGAAGAGGGTATGGCGCATTTCTGCGAACACATGATGTTCAAGGGAACAGAGAAGCGGAAAGCCTGGCACATCATCAACAGGATGGAGGCAGTAGGTGGTGACCTGAATGCCTACACGAACAAGGAAGAAACGGTGGTGTATTCAGCTTTTATGAAGGAGCACTTTGAACGTGCCACTGAACTCATTTTCGACATCGTGTTTCACAGCACTTATCCACAACATGAGATTGACAAGGAGTGTGAGGTGATTGTGGACGAGATAGAGAGTTATAACGACACACCTGCCGACCTTATCTTTGACCGTTTCGAAGATCTCATCTACGAAGGAAACAGTCTTGGACACGACATCTTGGGTACTGCTGAGAACGTGAGGAGGTTCAAAACAGAAGATGCACTCAGGTTTGTGAAAAGGCTCTATCGGCCAGAGAAGATGGTATTCTTTGTGTTTGGCGATGTGGATTTTGAGAAGGCGAAAAAGGTGGTGGGGAAGTTTCTAAAGAAAATAAGTCCTATAGAATCTATCAGTCTTATAAGACCTATCAATTCTATTGCTACTCACCCTGGCACCATCACAGAGGAACGTGGCACCCATCAAGCCCACGTGATGATTGGAAGGGCAGGATACGGTTCCAAGGATGACAAGCGGATTGCGCTCTATTTTCTCAACAACATCTTGGGAGGACCTGGAATGAACTCGCGACTGAACATCGCACTGAGGGAACACAAGGGGCTTGTCTATACGGTGGAGAGTTCGCTGACGAACTATACGGACACCTCCACTTGGGCGATATACTTTGGTTGCGATGAGGAAGATGTGGAGAAGTGCCTGAAGATTGTGAGGAGAGAATTGGACAACCTGATGAACGAGCCTTTGACAGAAAGGCAGTTCCAAGCAGCATTGAAACAAATCAAGGGACAGATCGGGGTAGCATGTGACAATTTCGAGAACTATGTGCTCGATATGGCAAAAGCTTACCTACACTATAACAAATTCGAAGGAATGAAAGATACCATCGAGCATCTGGAGAAGGTGACACCACAACTCTTGCAGGAAGTGGCACGAGAGATGTTTGATGAGAAAGGATTAACAACATTGATTTTTAGATCATGAGAAAAGTAATAGGAATAGGAGAGACGATTCTTGACATCATCTTCAAGAATGAACAGCCCACAGCTGCAGTGCCAGGAGGTTCCACATTCAACGGACTCATCTCGCTGGGACGCATGGGCTTGCCTGTCACAATGATTACAGAGACAGGCAATGACCGTGTGGGGCAAACCATCAAGCAGTTCATGGAAGAAAATGGTGTCAACAGCGACCATGTGTGTATGTATCAGGATGGGCGCACAGCCATTTCGTTGGCTTACCTGAACGAGCGCAACGATGCTGACTACACCTTCTACAAAGATTATCCTAATGCACGCCTGGATGTGATATGGCCGGAAGTGAACAAGGATGACATTATCATGATGGGATCGTACTTTGTCCTGAACCCTATTTTGCGAGACAAAGTAAAGGAGTTCTTGGATTATGCGACGAAGCAGGAGGCGTTGATTTATTACGACATCAACTTCCGTTCTTCCCATGTGTCAGAAGCCATCAAACTGCGTTCCTCCATTCTGGAGAACTTCGAGTATGCCAGCATCGTACGTGGCTCGACAGAAGATTTTCAGAATATGTTCCAGCTCTCTGACCCTGAAAAAGTCTATCAACAAGAAGTGTCGTATCACTGCAAACAGATGCTTTGTACAGATGCAGAGGGGGACATCTGCCTTTTCTCTCCCAGTGTGACCAAGAAATATCAAGTCAATAAAATAGAAACAGTATCTACTATTGGGGCAGGTGATAATTTTAATGCGGGCATTATCTTCGGATTGCTGAAGGAAGGGGTTAGCCGTGATGGCATCGCCTCCATCACAGAAGAACAATGGAACCGCATCATCGCGCATGGTATGGCGTTTGCTGCTGAAGTGTGCCAGAGCCTCAACAACTCAATCAGTAAAGAATTTGCAAAGAATTATGGAAGAAATTAAAGAAAACATGGAGACTCAGGAGAGTCCAACAATGCAGGAAGAAAACGGAATGCCTAAAGTGGAATCAACGTTTGAAGAATTGGGTGTATCGGGTGAGATTCTCCGTGCCATCCAAGAAATGGGCTATGTCAGCCCTATGCCTGTGCAAGAAAAGGTTATTCCTTATCTGCTGGGGCACAACAATGATGTGGTGGCATTGGCACAAACGGGTACAGGTAAGACGGCAGCGTATGGCTTGCCTGTCTTGCAGAAGATTGATACGAACAGAACGGATGTACAGGCAGTCATCATGGCTCCCACACGAGAGCTGTGTCTGCAGATTACAGATGATTTGAAGGACTATTCCAAATATATCAAGGGCTTACATGTGCTTGCTGTATATGGTGGAGCCAGCATTGAGCCACAGATCCGTGCATTGAAGAAGGGTGTGCAGGTGATTGTTGCCACCCCTGGACGTCTGGTCGATTTGATGGAGCGTAAAGTGGCAAACTTGAGCACTGTGGAGAATGTGGTGTTGGATGAAGCAGACGAAATGCTCAACATGGGTTTCTCTGAGAGTATTGATACCATCTTGGCTGGTGTGCCAGCAGAGCGTAACACCCTACTCTTCTCGGCCACGATGAGCAAGGAGATTGAACGCATCTCAAAGAATTACCTGCACGATGCCAAGGAGATTGTGGTGGGAAGCCGTAATGAAGGAGCTGAGCATGTGAATCACATCTACTATATGGTCAGTGCTCGTGACAAATACAATGCTCTGAAGCGTGTGGCTGACTACTATCCAGAGATTTACGCCATCATCTTCTGTCGCACCCGTATGGAAACACAGGAGATTGCAGACAAACTTATCCGTGATGGATATAATGCTGAATCCTTGCACGGAGAACTTTCTCAGGCACAACGTGACCTAACCATGCAGAAGTTCCGTCAGCATCGTGTGCAGCTGTTGGTGGCTACCGATGTGGCAGCTCGTGGTTTGGATGTGGATGAACTCACCCACGTCATCAACTATGGTTTGCCTGATGATATTGAAAGTTACACCCACCGTTCAGGAAGAACGGGTCGTGCTGGTCGTTCAGGTACTTCCATCTCCATTATTCATGTGAAGGAGAAAGGAAAGGTACGTGCGATAGAACAGCAGATTCAGAAGAAGTTTGTACCTGGCATCCTACCAACTGGTCAAGAAATCTGTGCCAAGCAACTCTATAAGGTGATTGATGACATCGAAAAGGTGGAGGTGGATGAAGAGGAGATTGCTCCATTCCTGCCAGAAGTGTATCGCAAGTTCGATATGATGGAGAAGGAAGACCTCATCAAGCGTATGGTATCGATGGAGTTCAACACTTTCCTCAACTACTACAAGAATGCACCTGAAATCATCCAACCTTCGGAGAAGGGAGAACGTCGTGGGGATAAGTCTGAGAGCTTTGGAGAGAAAAGAAGTCGTGGAGAACGTCGTGGTCGTGGTGGAGAACGCAGTCGTACTGCTGAGCCTGGTTACACACGTCTCTTCATCAATCTCGGCAAGAAAGATGGCATCAACCCCAAAGTGTTCATGGGCTTCATCAATCGTGTGGCACAAGGTGCACACATCGATTTGGGACGTATCGACCTGATGCAGAACTTCTCCTTCTTCGAGGTACCTGAACAGCAAACCAAGAAAGTTTTGAATGTCCTCAATGGTACAGATTTCGATGGAAGAAAGGTGAACGTGGAGGTGACTGACCAACCAGAAGGACAACGTGGAGGAGAGAAGAAACACAATGGTAAGGAAGGTGGTGGTTTCCGTTCTGTGAGAGGAGAACGTCGTGAACGCCGTTTTGAAGAGAAGAAGAGTAAGAAAGGAAGTGGTGTCATTCGTGGAGCTGCTGCTAAGCCCGCTAAACCTTCTCGTGAGGAACGTGGCTATTCTGCTGCTAGTGGTCCCAAAGGTGCTGCCGAATGGGCAAAGTTCTTTGAGGGACAGGTGGAAGGGCAACCTTTCTATGAGACATTCAAGAAAAAGAAGAAAAAGTAACAATAGATTATGGACAACTACGATTGGTTAAGCATCTACGGAAATCTCAACCGCGATTTCATTATGAAGGAAGCACTCCCTGTGATTGGTATCACGGGTAATTACAATCAGGAGACCTGCACATTGGCTGAGGGCTATTATCAGTCAGTGTTGAAGGCTGGTGGCATTCCCTTCATCATTCCTCCGTTCTATGAGACAGACCGTTTGGGTGAATTGCTCGACCGTTTGGATGGCATCATCTTCAGTGGGGGAGGCGACATCAATCCGTTGTTGTTGGGCGAGGAACCTGTGAAAGAACTTCACAGCATCACCCCAGAGCGCGACCAACAAGAGTTGCTGTTGGCTCGTTTGGCATACGACCGTCAAATCCCCATGTTGGGCATTTGCAAGGGCATCCAAGTCATCAATGCTGCCCTTGGAGGAACGCTGTATCAGGACATCCACACCCAGATGGAGGGTGTACGCATCAAGCACAGTCAAGACCAAGACAGACGTTATCCTTCCCATCAAGTGAGCATCACGAAAGGTTCTATTCTTGAAAAACTCTTCGGCACAGAATTGGCTGTCAATTCCTTCCATCATCAGGCTTGCAAGGAACCTGCTCCTTGTCTGAAAGTGACAGCCCTGAGTTCAGATGGTGTGATTGAAGCGATCGAAAGCAATGAGTTCAAGTCCATCATGGGTGTTCAATGGCATCCTGAGACTTTCATTCTGAGAAACAATCGCGAGATGCTCCCCATCTTCGAATGGCTCATCCAAGAAAGTGCTGAATTCAAGAAAGCGAAGGCGTTGCACAGCAAGATGCTGACACTCGACAGTCATTGCGACACCCCTATGTTCTTCTCCCAAAACATCAACTTCGCTTCACGCGATCCCAAGATACTGGTTGACCTCCACAAGATGACGGAAGGGCATCTTGATGCCACGATTATGGTTGCTTATCTGGAGCAACAGGAAAGGGATGAAGCATCGTTGGAGAACGCGACTGCCAAAGCCAACCAAATCCTCACACAAATCGAGGAGATGGTAGCCAAGAACTGTACGGCTGTCGATATTGCCTACACACCTGATGACCTCTGGCGACTGAAGCAACAGGGTAAGCGTGCCATCATGCTGGGTGTCGAAAACGGCTATGCGATTGGTAAGGACATCCGTCATGTGGAGGCTTTCCGCAGACGTGGTGTCGTGTATATGACCCTTTGCCACAATGGTGACAACGATATCTGTGACTCTGCACGAGGCAAGCACGAACATGGTGGTGTGAGTGAGTTTGGCAAGCAGGTGATTGAGGAGATGAATCGTGTGGGCATGATGGTGGATTTGAGTCATGCCGGGGAAGAGAGTTTCTATGATGCCCTCCAAATCAGCAAGACACCCATCGTATGCAGTCATTCGTCGGCTCGTGCCTTGTGTGACCATCCACGTAACCTGACAGACGACCAGATGCGTGCATTGGCGCAAGCAGGAGGTGTGGCACAAGTGACTTTCTATCATGGGTTCTTGGTGAAGGACGATGTAAGAGAAGCCACTATTCTCGATGCCATTGAACACCTCAACCACATGGTCAACGTGATGGGCATTGAGCACGTGGGCATCGGTACTGATTTCGATGGTGATGGAGGTATTCGTGGTTGTGCTTCTGCCAGCGAACTCATCAACTTCACACGCCATTTGCTCCGTGAACGGTACACAGAAGAGCAGATCCAGATGATTTGGGGAGGAAACTTCCTGCGTGTGATGAAAGAGGTGCAGGCAGCATCCCAATTATGATTGCCTGACTGACAGGTGGAGATGCCCCATTGCTATCACGTCCCCATCTTTCAGTTCCATTCCTTCATGGTTTAACTCCACCCCATTCAATAGGGTGGAGTTTTTGGGATCTCTCCAACTATAGGTGGGATGGGCAGGACGTGAATTCACACATCTACCCATACAAAGGTTACAAGCATGTTGAAGTCGTGAACGGATACCTTTAGGACATTCTGTTCTCCATTGACCGTTCTGGATTTTCCAGTTCCCTTCAGCAGTACGTGTGAACTGACATTGAAAGACTTCCACACTATCTTCGTCCAAAGCAAGGACATTATAGGCATCCTCTGTATTCTTGCCCAAAGTGACGATGGTGCGCGCCTTTGACAGATGAGCCTCCAAGTCCACCTGCTTGCCTTCTATTTCTATATAAGTCTTCATTTCACACTTATTTTCAAGGGGTTTCTTACACTCAGGGCTGCATGACTCAAATGGGCTTCCCAATCCGTCAGGGAATGGAAACCTGTGTTGGGGTTCTTGTTCCATCCTGAGCCAAAGTAGTAGGTGTAGGTCGTATTGGGTTGATAGGTGGCGATGCCCAAGATGTGACCTGTAGCAATGCCGTTTTCACGTTGCTGATAGGTCGTGGTGATGTGGGTATCTGGGAAAAGCAGGCCAATGTAGATCTTACCCATCTGCTTGGCGAGCACCTCCCTGTATTTGACGTTATAGACAGAGGCATCCCCCAAGTCTTCATAACCCATATACCCATTCTCCTGAGAGAGCACATAAGCATTAGGGTTATCCTTGTGGACAACTGTTCCTGCTGCCATCTTCACAGGCTTGGAAAGCCCCTGATAGGCAATCGTCACACGATTGAATTGACTGCCAGCATCCAAAGAGATGGTGCGTGTCTCCGTCACCTTCTCCCCATTGAAGTCCTGTTCTGGATAGGTGAAGCGCACAGTGAAGCGAAGAGGTCCATTGTCGAGCACTTCAAATGTCTTGTAGCATAGAGGCATGAAGAGGCTTCCATCCGAGTTCAGAAGTGCATTGGCACCCCCTCCCAAAGTAGGACCCACTGTGTAGCAATCCATTCCCTTCCCATGATCGATATGATAGCAATAGGCATTATATACTTGGTCAGCCAAATCTGCATAACCCCGTTCATGCAACTGCTGACTGACAGAACGCATTTCCTGATTCTGCTCAGAGGCATACCAGTAATCGAGCATCAAGTCCGACGTGCTCTTGTTGAAGAGGTCATACCCCACAGCTCCTCCGTGTCCATAGACACGATAAGCCACACAGTCATTCTCCCAACCAAATTCATCCTGACGCTCCACAAAGAAACGACCTTTCGCCTTCACCTCATACTTCTGAGGAGTTCCCTTCTGCACATAATATACCGACTTCCCCTTGCCAGCCACACCCACCTGAAAGATGAGTTGTTGGTCATGAGTCACTTGCGAAGGAATCTCGTTCCCATCAGCATCTGTCACAACAAAGTCTTTTTCTGTTTGCAATTTCTTCTGAAGCACGGCCACATCCACCTCCACCATCTCCATCCGAGCCGAAGAAATGGGGTTCGACACTGTGATAGTCAGTCGGTCGGCAGCATGCATCGTTGCCACCAACAAAAACACAAGAATCAGAACGAAGGTCTTTTTCATATCAGATAGGGGGCATCATTCGTAATGCCTGATTCTTACATCTATGCCTGGTAGTTCAGCTGCAACCTTGCTCACGTCTGTCTGTCCGTAGTGGTAGGGGAACATCACCTTGGGCTTGATGGTCTTCGCTGCATTCACCAACTGCTCTGGGGTCATCGTGTAAGGTTGGTTGCAGGGCAGAAAAGCGATGTCAATATCTTTGATGGTTTCCATCTCAGGGATGTCTTCTGTATCGCCTGCAATATAGATTCTCAAGCCATCAATAGTCAAGATATAGCCATTATCACGCCCCTTTGGATGGAACTGGGTGCGAGCCTCAGTCTTGTTGTAGGCAGGTACTGCTTCGACTGTAAAGTCATCAGCCAACTGCATCTTATCGCCGTTCTTCATCGTCTTTCCAGCGCCATACATTTCTGCACATCGTGCATTCATGATGAGTTGTGTTTCCCCGTCCGACAGTATCTTGATAGCCTCCTTGTCGAAGTGGTCGCCATGTTCGTGCGTCACAAAGAGGTAGTCAGCCTTCGGCATTGCAGCATAGTCAATCGTCTTGTTACCAAGTTTGGTCACAGGATCAATCTCAATCTCTTGTCCCTCGTACTCAATCCGTATGCTGGAGTGAACCAACGCGTGGAACTTCACCATTTTTCCACTTTTAGTTTTGAACGCATCGACCTCGTAGGTGTCGTTCTTCTGTTGGCCACATGCCGTTGTCAGCACCAGCAGAGCTAATATGGATGTGATGATTTTCTTCATACGCATGGATGTCTTTCAGAAATACTAATAGTTCTCTTTCTTCAGTTCGAAGAAAGCCTGTGGGTGGTTGCAGACAGGACAAATCTCTGGAGCCTCCTTGCCGATGTGGATATGTCCACAATTACGGCATTGCCAGATACAATCGCCATCTCTTGAGAAAACAATCTTCTTTTCGATGTTCTCCAGCAATTTCCTGTACTTCTCCTCATGCACTTTCTCGATGGCTGCCACACCTTCGAAGAGGTCAGCAATCTCATCAAAGCCCTCTTCACGAGCCTCCTTTGCCATCCGTGGGTACATGTCTGTCCACTCATCGTTCTCGCCCTGTGCAGCATCCTTCAGATTGTCCATCGTGGAATTGATGCCATGAATGAGTTTGAACCAAATCTTGGCATGTTCCTTTTCCTGTTCAGCTGTCTCCATAAAGAGTTCAGCCATCTGCTCATAGCCATCCTTCTTAGCCTTAGAGGCATAGTAAGTGTACTTGTTTCTTGCCTGCGATTCTCCTGCAAATGCTGCCCAGAGATTCGCCTCGGTCTTGGTTCCTTTCAGTTCTTTAGCCATAACTTTTTAGAATTTAAGAGTTGAAGAATTGAAAAATTGAAGTTTTTTCCAATGTTCCAAAAGAGACTTCAATTCTTCAATCTTTTAATTTTTCAATTTTTACTTCTCGCCACAAAGATAATTCTTTTTTATTTCACCCACAAAATCCAATCAAATATTTTTTTCTTTTCATCAAAAAAGGCTCCAATACATCGCTGTACTGAAGCCTTTTTCTTATATATGTATATTTCTGCCCGTATGGAGAAAACGCGCAGCGCGTAGGCTGTTTACATCATGCCACCCATGCCTGGTGCACCCATTGGCATCTCTGGCTTGTCCTCCTTAGCGTCGCAGATGACGCACTCTGTGGTGAGGAACATACCAGCGATGGAAGCTGCGTTCTCGAGGGCTACACGGCAAACCTTGGCAGGGTCGATGATACCTGACTCACGAAGGTTTTCATAAGAGTCCTTACGAGCATTGTAGCCGAAGTCACCCTTCTGGTTGCGAACCTTCTCAACCACTACAGAGCCTTCCAAACCTGCGTTCTCCACAATCTGACGGAGAGGCTCTTCGATGGCACGCTTCACGATGTTGATACCAGTTGTCTCGTCAGCGTTGTCGCCTTCCAGACCTTCGAGGCTTTCGAGTGAACGGATGAAGGCAACACCACCACCAGGTACGATACCTTCTTCGATGGCAGCACGAGTAGCACAGAGTGCATCGTCCACACGATCCTTCTTCTCCTTCATCTCAACCTCTGATGCAGCACCTACATAGAGCACAGCCACACCACCAGAAAGCTTAGCCAGACGCTCCTGCAGCTTCTCCTTGTCGTAGTCAGAAGTAGAATTCTTGATTTCGTTCTTGATCTGGTTCACACGGTCTTGGATATTCTCCTTCTGACCCTTACCACCAACAATAGTCGTGTTGTCCTTCGTGATGGTCACCTTCTCAGCAGAACCCAGCATCTCGATGGTTGCCTGTTCCAACTTAAGGCCCTTCTCCTCAGAGATCACCACACCACCAGTCAGTACACCGATGTCTTCCAACATCGCCTTGCGACGGTCGCCAAAGCCAGGAGCCTTCACAGCGCAAATCTTCAACTGAGCACGCAGACGGTTCACTACGAGGGTAGTCAAAGCCTCGCTCTCCACATCCTCAGCAATCACGAGGATTGGACGACCTGTCTGAGCAGCAGGATTCAGGATAGGCAAGAACTCCTGCAAGTTAGAAATCTTCTTGTCGTAGATGAGGATGAGTGGGTTCTCCATCTCACACTCCATCTTCTCCGTGTTGGTCACGAAATATGGAGAGAGATAACCACGATCGAACTGCATACCTTCCACCACACCAATTGTGGTTTCACGGCTCTTAGCCTCCTCGATAGTGATGACACCATCCTTGCTGACCTTCTTCATGGCATCAGCAATCAGCTTACCAATCTCCTGGTCGTTGTTGGCAGAAACGGTAGCCACCTGCTCAATCTTGTCGTAGTTGTCACCTACCTGCTCGCTCTGGCTCTTGATGTGTTCAACCACCTTAGCCACAGCCTTGTCGATACCACGCTTTAAGTCCATTGGATTAGCACCAGCAGCCACATTCTTCAAACCTGTAGCCACGATGCTCTGTGCCAATACAGTAGCCGTTGTCGTTCCATCACCAGCATCGTCGCCAGTCTTGGAAGCTACACTCTTCACCAACTGAGCACCCGTGTTCTGGAAAGCATCAGCCAGCTCGATTTCCTTCGCTACTGTCACACCATCCTTCGTGATGTGAGGAGCACCAAACTTCTTTTCGATGATTACGTTACGTCCTTTAGGACCCAGTGTCACCTTCACTGCATTTGCCAGCTCGTCCACACCCTTTTTCAGCTGCTCACGAGCCTCAATATTGAATTTCAATTCTTTAGCCATAACTTTTTAGAATTTAAGAGTTGAAGAATTGAAAAATTGAAGTTTTTTCCAATGTTCCAAAATAGACTTCAATTCTTCAATCTTTTAATTTTTCAATTTTATTTCAGGATTGCTAAAACGTCGCTCTGACGCATCATGAGATACTTCACGCCCTCGTATTCGAGTTCGCTGCCAGAATACTTACCATAGAGAACCTGGTCGCCAACCTTGACCACCATTTCCTCGTCCTTCGTACCGTTGCCACAAGCAACAACTTCGCCCTGCAGGGGCTTTTCCTTTGCAGTGTCTGGAATGATGATTCCACCCACCGTCTTTTCTTCAGCAGGTTTTGGGAGCACCAGCACCCTGTCTGCCAATGGTTGAATGTTCATAGTCTTTTGAGTTTTTAGAGTTTATATTATTAATATTGTATAGACTTCACTATCCACAGAAGGCTATCCACAAAGAACATACCACCCCAAAAACTTACTGACAAGGGTGACAAAGTGACATAATGAAATGAAAAAAGTGGCAGATATTTGTAGGAATCACGAACAAACACTATCTTTGCCAAGTGAATCTAAACCTTTATTGATATGAAAATAGGAGATCGTGCGCCCGAGATATTGGGCAAAGACGAACAGGGACGGGACATCCGTCTGAGTGACTACAAAGGTAGGAAGTTGGTGCTGTACTTCTATCCGAAGGACAACACGAGTGGCTGCACAGCTGAAGCTTGCAGCTTGCGCGACCGTTATGGCGAGCTGCAAGGAGCTGGCTATGAAGTGGTGGGCGTGAGCAAGGATTCTGCTGCCTCACACGTGAAATTCAAAGAGAAATACGAACTTCCATTCCCCCTGATTGCCGATGTTGACCACACGCTCTTGGAGGCAATGGGCGCATGGGGCGAGAAGAACATGTATGGAAAGAAAACGATGGGCACCATCCGTACCACCTTCATCATCAACGAAGAAGGCATCATCGAGCAAATCTTCGCAGGCAAGCAAGTGAAAACGAAGGAACATGCCGACCAAATTCTGAATCCATAAGCCGTGCAAAAACTGGGGTATCCTTTGTCACAATTGTTCCGCTTATCTTTATTCATCAAAAAATAATCGGGAAAAATTTTGGAGGATAATAAAAAAAGTGGTTAATTTGCAAACGAAAATAAAGTAAGACTTCACAAGTCACAAGTTTAAAAGTATGGCACCCATTTCGACGAACGAGACATACAGAAAGATTCATTTTGCTGTAATGGCGATTGAGGCCAGTGCAAAAAAAGCGCATGTGGCAGGGAAAGAAATGCATGATCGCCTGAAAAGACAGGACTTGATTCACAAACGTCTTTTTCGTCATTACGACCAGCTTCATACCCAAAGCCTTGAATGGGTGGTGGATGACACTATAGAGACCTTACAAAATTGGGAACGAGAAGAGGAGGAGGCACAACAATGAAAACACTTTATCATGGTTCATACATGGAGGTTTCGCAACCTCTTGCAAAAGCTGGCAGAAAGAATCTCGACTTTGGACCAGGCTTCTATCTCACCAATATCAAAGAACAGGCTGAGAAATGGGCTGCAGTTGTTGCGAGTCGCAAAGGGCGTAACGTAAAGCCTGTTGTCAACACATACCATTTTGATGAAGAAAATGCGAAGAAAGATGGTGTTCGTTTCAAGATTTTTGCCTCCTATGACATGGAATGGCTTGACTATGTAGTGAGTTGTCGGAAGGGGAAAGATTTCTCAAAAAACTTCGATGCTGTTGAAGGTGGTGTGGCAAATGATAACGTTATCGATACGGTTGAGGACTACGAGAAGGGAATCATCACGGCAGAACAAGCTTTAGGGCAATTGAGGTACAAGAAAGTGAACCATCAATTATGCATCCTTAATCAATTCGTGATAGAGAAATATCTACAATATGTAGAGTCCCACATATTAGAAAAAGAGGAGGAAGAGGCATGAGAGACAATGTATTATGGCGCAAGCAAAGCCACATTATCATGATGCTGGCAAAAGCTCTTCAGATAAATGCTGAACGAGCATTGGACTTGTTCTATTCCACCAAAACCTATCAACAATTAGCAGACCCCAAATATGGCTTGCAACTGATGAGTGACTTGTATATTCTGGAGAATGTGATGGATGAACTGAAAGAATAACCGAATAATCAAAGCAATGATTAATAGAGACAGATAATCGTATAATGATCAATCCCAACATGCCTATGTAACATCATACATAAAGGCATATACAAAGCAAGCGTAAACAAGAGAATTGTTTGCGCTTTTCTTTTTTCCTTTCGTAAGTTTTCAAAAAATAAGGGAAATGTTTGGAGGTATTACTATTTTGATTTACCTTTGCAACTGAAACAAAAAGAAAACGATATGAGTACAGAGACATTATCAAGTTTGCGTGACTACCTCTTTGGCACACTTTCACGTTCAAATATGCTTTGGCTGGCTACACAATTGAAAGAACGTGCAGAAAAAGAAGAGGAGTTGAAGCCATATACAATGGAAGAATTGCATCAAATGGTGGAAGAAGGTAGACGAGAGATTGCTGAAGGACACTACTTTACCAGCAAGGAAATGTTCAATGATCTCTTCGAAGAGTTTGGAGTTGACGAAGTTGAAGAAAAAGAAATGCAATTAGAAGAAGTTGTATGAAAGTAAAGTGGCACTCAAAAGTCAAAATATCTGTACGTCAAACTGCCAGTTACATTCGAAGTAGGTTTGATGCTAAAAGCGCATCAAATTTTATCAAAGAAGTATATTCCACAGAAAAGCTTCTTGTGAACAATCCCCAATTAGGGGCAGTAGAGCCTTTGCTTGCTGATTTACCTGTTGTGTATCGCAGCATTGTGGTGAATCGCCTGAATAAACTCGTATATTGGATAAACGAAGACACTATTGAGATTGTTGCATTCTGGGATACAAGAAGGGAGCCAAAAGAACAGGCAGCCAATCTTAATTGAAAAAGGCATATACAAAGCAAGCGTAAACAAGAGAATTGTTTGCGCTTTTCTTTTTCCTTTCAGTTAACTCATTTCATCGTTTGAGTTAACTCATCGGATTGTTTGAGTTAACTCACGTTATTTGCAGTTTATGGAAGGGGATGGCGACACGTAAACATTGGTACGATTGGGGATGCCTTTCGTATTATGACGTGTACTGAATATGGAGTAAAGATAAGATGGATACGGAAGGAATTGTTAAAAATTACATTTAACATAAGGTTTGTAAATGAACGAGTTAATCAGGATATAACAAATAGCCCCATTCCAAGAATGAGGCTATTTGTTGGATTTTCACTCGAATTTTTTAATGAATTCCACATTATATTTTTCAATACTTGACATCTGATTGTATATAGCGGACATATCACCCGTGTATGGATTATACCATGAGAACTGAGAGAAATAATTAAATAAATCGTCACGTTTAAATTTGTATCCATATCGAGCATAAATGCTGTTACGTAGTATTTCCAACTCCTTCTTACTCATTCCTTCCACATCATCAGTTGAAAGTTTTCTTTCAGAAAGCATTGTTTCATACCCTTCCTCCTCCGTACAAACCGTATCTGCATATACATAGTCATCTTCTTCCGTTTCAGATTCTTGTTGCCCTAGCATTTGGTTTTGCATCTTAACATCGACAATAGAATCCAATCTCACTTTTTCTAACGAATCTTTTACAAACTGTTCGCGAGCATCTTTTATACCTTTTTTCTCTACGGAATCTGCAATAAGCAGGACGCTTGCTATAAGAATGAGAAGTCCTCCTAATATCGCTATTAATATGAGAACGGTCTTCTTCTTGACAGTCTGATTCTCTCTTTGAAAGCCACATTTAGGACATTTTGAAGCAGTGTCCGAAATTTGGGCACCACAATGAGGACAATTAATTAAAGCCATATTTTATTGAAATATTGATATTATTAAACAAGTGATAGTAATAAGTATAGAAACGGCATAAACAATATTCCACAATGCCCCATTTCTTCCATCTTCTTTCTCCACCAGATTAATCGTCTCATGAATAGAAAGTCTTCCCGTATTATTTGCAATAGATGTAAGTGCTCGTTTACTCTCCGCATAAAACCTCGTCACAAAAACAATGATAATTGCCACTATCATAGCTAACAAACCATATGCCCACCCAAATAAGAAAAATGAAGAAAAAAACGGGATGGAATCTACTTCAATGAATGATAAAAAGATAGACATTATGCCCGCAATACCCAATAAAATGGCCAACCATTCTCCTATCCATTGAATACAATATGAGCCTATTGGCATAACTACAAATTCATCATTGGGATTAAACATTTTATTAAGTTTTTCTATTCTTTTCACCCAATATCCACAACTAAAAATGCCAAACAATAGTACAATGATGGTGGAGCAAATAACAAGAGCTCTAAAAGATGCTGTAGTTTCTGCTAGCATTTTTGTAGAATAGACAAAGACAGAAAAGCAGGTTGGTATTATAATAAAGATGAACGCAAAGCAATAAAAGAAATCAATAATGATGTTACGGAAGAATCTTCCGCTATCAAATCCAGAAACTACAGGGTTTATCGCAATATTTATTAGATTAGTTTGATACCACGATTCTTCGAATTTTCCCAATGAAGCACCACAATGAGGACATGAAAGCATGCCCTCTTCAATAGGGTTGCCACATTCAATACATTTGTTTTCCATATCAAAATTAGGTTTTGTTTATTTTAATGATGATTATTATATAGTCCATGCACAAAACGAATGACAGAAATAAAAACGTGGACTCTTTCACTTCGTCTACGTTTCTGAGGTATTGGGGATGACCTAACAACCATTAACGAGTAAAAGTCCACGCCATCAGCGTGAACAATCTCCTTTTACTCTTGGTTGTTTCTTCCAATTCCCCAATTTTCAGAAACTAGAATATAAGTGACGTTCTTTTTCTATATGTCTTTATATGTTATCTCAGCCCATAGGCAATTCCATTTAGATTGTTCAACAATAGGATTGTTTGATTTGCAAAGATATATCAAAATTCAAATACCTCCAAATATTTTTACAAAAAAAATATATAGAGTATGAAAATTGCGATAAAGTGGGTAGTTGTCAGCAGAGGCCGAGTATTCTTCAACAGAGGCACCTTATTCACAAATAACCGTTCATTATTGAAGAATAAGGCAGCCTTTATCGATGACGATGACACCGATGACACCGACCTATTTTTTTCATCGATAGCGAAAAGAAGGTTATTATTATATATGTATATTATATATCTAAATATTTAGATTTAATAAATAATACCCCTAAGTGGCGTGAGAAATAAAATAAATTACCCCACTGTCATCACTGTCATCGTCATCGGTGTCATCGTTTTCGAGAAATTTTGTGGTTATGTCTTTTCCTGATTTCGGTTGACAGTTTTCTACTCTTTTCCTGATGTGGTTGACAGTCGTTTTCCTGAACAAGTTGACACTTTCCTGGAATCGTTGAC
>JAGAAZ010000128.1 GCA_017614895.1 Bacteroidaceae bacterium
CTGCACCAGGACAGTACAGCATCACCATCACAGGTGTGGGCAACTACACCAGCACCACCCTTGTGGCATACACCATCGAGAGCCCAGATATGATTATCGGTGTGGATGTGACCGACAAGAATGGCCGTCAAGCAGAAGGATCTGTCAATATCAGGCCTATAGGCGAGGAGGGCAATGACGTGGAGATTGTCAGCATGAACCACGCTCCCGACCAGTTGCCGACCACCAGCGTCACAATTCCTGCCCTCTGCACATCAGGAGGTAAGACCTACACCATCACTGGCATTGCGGAGGGAGCCTTCGTCCACATGAGCGACCTGAAGGATATCTATCTGCCCGAAACGGACGAGCCGTTGATTATCGGTGAGAATGCTTTCCCAGAGGATGTCACAATCCATGTGCCAATAGCATTGCTCGATGACTACGCCCTTATGCCTTCGCTGGCGCCTTACTACCAAAATGGTAAGGTGATGACCACTGTCAAGGCTGCCAACCGCTTTTGGACATTCTCAAGCGGTGTGGATGTGGCAGTTCCTAATGGTGTATCGGTCTATGTCGTTCATGAGCGCAATGACAACACCGTGACCATCATCGAACTCACTGATGAGGAGCTGAACGAAGCAGGACAACGCATCATCAAAGCGAACAACGGCGTGCTCTTTGAGTGCACGGGTTACGATACGACCTTCGACCTCATCGCCAGTCCTATCAGGATGGAGAGCGGCAGCACCATCAGCACGGAAGACAACAAAGACTACGGCATGGAGAATTGTCTGGTGCCTGTCATCAAGGCAACCCACTATGAGGCTGATGGCTATTTCCTCTTGAAGAACAACGAGTTCTACCGCATCAAGGCAGAAAGCGAGAACATCAAGGTGCCCGCTGGCAAAGCTGTGCTCTATCTGCCAGGTCTGACCCTGACACGCTCCTTCGCCGATGCTATGGAAATGGTTGACCAATATGGAACGCCTGTCATGCAGGTGAAGGACAACAGCGATGCCGACGAAGAGGATGGCTGGTACGACCTGAATGGTCGCAAGCTGGAAAGAAAGCCTGCAGGAAAGGGCATCTACATCCACAATAACATGAAGGTAATCATCAATTGACAAGTAAAAACAAGACGATATGAACAAGAAGTTTTTCATACTGCTCCTGATGCCAGCATTGCTGTTGCTATCAGCCTGCAACCAAGAAGAGGACACGGAACCGAAGGTGCCGCCCACATCTATGACCATCAACGTGGAAGGGGACATTGACCTCAGCAAACCACAGATTGCAGGGACGACCATCCTGCTCGTGCCCGAGTTCACACCGGCAAACGCCACTGAGACCAAAATTGCATGGGGTTCAAGCAATCCCAGCGTGGTCACCATCGCAGACAATGGTCTCTTGGTTCTGCTCAACAACGGCACCGCCATCATCACAGCCGTCTCCACGGGCAACCCCACCCTCATCTGGAATGTCAGCATCAACGTGACAGGCGGCACCCTTCCCCTCCGTCCTGATGAAGGACCTGGACAAAACGAGGCAGAATAGCACAACAAGAGAGGCGATCCACACAGACCGCCTCTCCTTTTTTATGTTTTCATCCCTACTCTATCCTCAAATATCAAAAGCCTCTGCGAAACAAATCTTTGTTTCTTTAGAACTTCACCTTGCGTTCGGGGGCAGAGAAGGAGCAGAAGCGGGCGGAGCCTTGGGTGATGTAGAGGACGGCGATGTTGTCGTCGTCGGCTTTGTACATGGACTTGAGGCTGGGGTTGCGCTCCAGGAACTCGGTCTTCACAGCCAGGGCATCGTCGTTCACCAAGGTGCCGGTGATGCGAATCCACTCACTGCCGGAGGGCTTGAGGGCACAGATCTCGAACTTGCCGTTGGCTGCCATCTGCTTGTAAACGTCCTTGACCTTGCCGGTCATGATGTAGAGGCGTCCGTCGATGATTTCGGACACGCCGAAGGGACGCACATGGGGCTGGTCGCCATCGACGGTGGCGATGAAGAATGCGTTGCACTCTTTCAGGAAAGCTTGTACTTCTTCCATGTTCTGCTGTTTTGTTTGTTCACTCACTGTGTCTGCCTCTTCAACAGACGTTTCGGGGGTCTCGGTTGCAGCCTCTGCGGGCTTGTTGTTGGTGCATGCCACCATTGTGAGCAGCAGCGCCATAGCGAATAGAATCTTTTTCATTGTGATAAGTTAGTTGAGGTTGCAAAAATAGTGAAAAGTAGGGAGTTGGGTGTTAGGAGTTGGGGCTTTTTTGTTGATTTAGCAAAAAACAACACGAAAAAAAGTTGGTTTTCGGATTTTTTGCCTTATCTTTGCCAATTGAAACGAAATAAAAACCAAATAAAATCTAACATTTATGGCTCAAGCACCAGAATTTAAGTACGCTCCTATGTTCCAGATGGGCAAGGACGAGACAGAATATCGCCTGCTGACGAAGGAAGGCGTGACCGTGAGCGAGTTTGAGGGTAAGGAAATCGTGAAGGTGTCGAAGGAGGCACTGACGCTGTTGGCACAACAGGCATTCCACGATGTGGAGTTCATGCTGCGCCGTGAGCACAACCTGAAAGTGGCAAAGGTGTTGCGCGACCCAGAGGCGAGTGAGAACGACAAGTATGTGGCACTCCAGTTCCTGCGCAATGCAGAGACGGCTGCCAAGGGCATCCTGCCTTTCTGCCAGGACACGGGTACGGCAATCATCCACGGAGAGAAGGGTCAGCAGATCTGGACGGGCTTTGAGGATGAAGAGGCGCTGTCGAAGGGTGTGTATAACACCTTCACGCAGGACAACCTCCGCTACTCCCAGAATGCTCCCCTGAATATGTACGACGAGGTGAACACGAAGTGCAACCTGCCTGCTCAGATTGACATCGAGGCTTGCGAAGGCGCTGAGTATCGGTTCGTTATGGTTGCAAAGGGTGGCGGTTCTGCCAACAAGACCTACTTCTACCCCATGACGA
>JAGAAZ010000002.1 GCA_017614895.1 Bacteroidaceae bacterium
ACAGAAGGTTTGAATCCGAAGAATATTCATATCGCTGATTACAATTACGACTTGCCTGACGAGCGCATCGCCAAGTTCCCTTTGGCAGAGCGTGATGCCAGCAAGTTGCTTATATATCATCAGGGCGAGGTGAGTGAGGATGTTTTCTCCTCTCTGCCCAAATACTTGCCCACAGGTGCCCTGATGGTCTTCAACAATACAAAGGTCATTCAGGCACGTTTGCACTTTAGGAAAGCTTCCACAGAGGGGGTGCAAGGTGCCCTCATCGAAGTGTTCTGCCTCGAGCCAGCTCTTCCTAACGATTACCAACTGAACTTTTCCCAGAAAGGGAGTGTGCAGTGGTATTGTTTGGTGGGCAATCTGAAGAAATGGAAAGAGGGCAAGCTCTTCCGTGAGATTGAGATGCCCAATGGTGAGCATGTGACTTTGGCTTGTGAACGGAAAGGACTTCATGGTACTTCCCACATCATCGAGTTTTCGTGGAATGGCAACTACACTTGGGCAGAACTTCTGGATGCTGTAGGCGAGTTGCCTATTCCTCCCTACCTCAATCGTGAGACGCAAGAGAGCGACAAGACGACTTACCAAACTGTCTATTCCAAAATCAAGGGTTCTGTGGCTGCTCCTACTGCTGGTCTTCACTTCACGGAGCGTGTTCTCCAAGCCCTCGATGAGGCTGGTATTGATCGTGAGGAACTGACCCTTCATGTGGGCGCAGGTACTTTCAAACCTGTGAAGAGCGAGGAGATTGGTGGTCACGATATGCACACGGAGCATATTGCTGTTCGTCGCCAAACCATCGAGAAACTCATTGCTCATGGAGGCGAAGCTATTGCTGTTGGCACTACCAGCGTGCGCACCCTCGAGAGCCTCTACTATATGGGTATTCTCGCCTCCCAAGGTAAGGAAGACCTTCATGTTCCCCAATGGATGCCCTACGAAACTCTCAACTGTCAACTGTCAACTGTCAACTCTCTCGAAGCTCTCCTCTCCTATATGGACAAGCATCATCTCGATGTTCTCCATTCCTCCACTCAAATCATCATCGCCCCTGGTTATGACTATCACATCGTGCGTCGTATGGTGACCAACTTCCACCAGCCTCAATCCACCCTTCTGTTGTTGGTTTCTGCCTTCTTGAAGGGCGACTGGCGCAAAGTATATGACTATGCCCTGAGTCACGATTTCCGTTTCCTCAGTTATGGCGATTCATCCCTCTTAATACCCTGACCCAATGAAAGATAACAGCGAAGAACTTTTCCCCATCGTGGATGAAGATGGTAACATCACAGGTGCAGCTACTCGTGGTGAGTGCCACAGTGGCAGTAAGCTCCTGCATCCTGTGGTGCATCTGCATGTGTTCAACAGCAAGGGCGAACTCTACCTGCAGAAGCGTCCTGAGTGGAAGGACATCCAGCCAGGCAAGTGGGATACTGCTGTGGGTGGGCATGTGGATCTTGGTGAGTGCATTGAGGATGCTTTGAAGCGTGAAGTGTGCGAGGAACTGGGCATCACCGACTTCACACCTGAACGTATCACCCAATACGTCTTTGAGAGTGCTCGCGAGAAGGAACTGGTGTTTGTTCACAAGACCATCTATGATGGCAACATCACCCCCTCTGAGGAATTGGATGGTGGACGCTTTTGGACAGTTGATGAAATCAAGGAGAATCTTGGCAAGGGCGTCTTCACCCCCAACTTCGAGAGTGAACTACAACGTGTGCAACTGATATAATGATAGCCTATTATGAAAAAGTTACTGACAATCATACTGACAACTGTAATTCTTCAATTCTTTAATTCTTCAATTCTTTGTGCCCAGCGTGACATCTGGATTGACATCAATGGAGTGCGCGACCTCACAGCCGATTCCATCGACATCGCCAATCAGGCACGCCCTGTTCCTGGCAGCAATCGTATAGGGAACAATCCTGTGCTCTTCTTGGTGGGTAACAGCACTATGCGAACAGGCACTTTGGGAAATGGAAATAACGGACAGTGGGGTTGGGGATTCTATGCTCACGAATACTATGATGAGAATAAGATTACGGTAGAGAATCATGCTTTGGGTGGCACTTCACCACGCACCTTCTATACGTTGCTGTGGAAACCTGTGCTTGAAGCAGTTCGCAAGGGTGATTACGTCTTCCTCGAACTGGGTCACAACGACAATGGTCCCATCGATTCTATCCGTGCCCGTTCTTCCTATCGTCCTGATGGCAAACTTGAGGTGCGCGAGGATTCCATCTCTATCTACAACAAGGTGACCAAAGCGCAGGAGACCGTCTATACCTTTGGTGGTTATATGCGTCGTTTCATTCGTGAGGTGCGTGCCAAAGGAGCGACTCCAGTCCTCTTTACGCTCACCCCTCGTAACGACTACGACCCAGATGACCCCAAGCGCATCCAGCGAAAGCTTGCTGATTTCACTCCTGCCATCTTTGCTATCGGCAAGGAGACCAACACGCCAGTCATCGACCTCAACGACATCTCTGCCACCAAACTCGAGCAGTATGGTCCTTGGAAGACCAACTACCACTTCTACCTCGATAAAATCCACTCATCAGCTTATGGTGCCCGTATGAATGCAGCCAGTGCTGCTGAGGGCATTCTGGCTTCTGATGACCCTCAACTCGCTTTTCTCAAGACTTGTCTCAGCGACAAAGTAATCCCCCAGCGATGCGACCAACGTCGTCAGGCAGGCAAGCCGATGGTTTTCCTCTGTGGCGACTCAACAGGCAAGAACGAAGACGACAAGCCTGACGGCATGTGGGGTTGGGGTAGTCAAGCCTACACCATCTTCGACTCCACCAAGTGCGTCTTCCAGAATCAGGCAAAGGCAGGACGTTCTACGCGCACCTACATCGATGAAGGTCGTTGGGAGGAAGTCTATAATTCTCTGGAGAAGGGTGATGTGGTGCTCATCCAATTTGGACATAATGATATTGGCGGCATCAAGGACGGCAAGAAACGAGGTGTGCTTGCTACTGCCAAAGATTCCAGTGCCGTTTATTGCATGGAGAATTCGGGCGTTTACAAGGTCATCTATTCTTATGGCTGGTACTTGAAGAAGATGATACGTGATGCCCAAGAGAAGGGTGCTGTCCCAGTGCTTCTCTCCCTCACTCCACGCAACGAATGGCACGAAGGCAACGGACATAGCCGAGGTTTCATCTATCCAGTCAAGGAGAAGGAAGGCAAGCTCTACATCGAGCGTCGCAACGAGACTTACGGCTCTTGGTGTCGTTCTGTAGCCCGTGAGACAGGTTGCGAGTTTGTTGACATCCACAACATCACAGCTGATGCCCTCGACAAACTGGGACCTGCTAAAGCTGCCTCCTACTTCAAGAACGACCACACCCACACCTCCCTCAAGGGTGCCCAACTCAATGCCAAGAGTCTCGCCAAAGGACTACGTGACATCCAAAGTCCTGTTGCCTGGCTGCTCAAATAATCAGAAAGAAAATCCAACAATAGATAACTCAAGAAAATTCATTCCTTATGATGCGCTTTGTATTAGTTCTACTCATTGCCATTCCTTTGCTGTCGCAAGCCCAGCGGCGCGATTCAATAGCTGTGGAAGGCGTACAAAACGATGACCGTAATGTGATGCTCGATGCCTCAACGTCTGCAAAGCCGAGAGACATCCCCTTCGGCCTGCCTCGTGAGACGGGCGGCATCATGATTATGGAAGATGGAATGCCGGTAGCCTCCACATCGAGCCCCATTCTCCCTTACCTCCACTGGGCAGGTGGCAGCAGCTATTCCGAAGTGGGATTGATGAGCATAGAGGAAACAGTGCTGCGCTCTGGCATCTTGGGCTATTCCGTCAACTCGCGCTCCGCCCTGGGTTCCGATCAAACGCACGGCAAGCTGAATGTCAAGACCAACAACGACGGTCTCATTCTGTTCGATGGTAATATCAATGGGGCTTTGACCAAGGGTTGGTATTACACAGCTGGAGTTTATACCAATCTCGACCCCACATCGGTGCATCCCAAAAACGTGACGTTTGTCAACAACACCCAGATATACAAGGCTGGCTTGACTCATCGTTGGCGAAAGTCAGAAGCGTCGTTGCTCTACAAGCTCACAGTGAGTCGCGACTTGTTCGGCTACAATCGTGCCCCCTTCATCTACAATGGTGATGGAAGCATCAAGAATGTCAACGGCTTCCGTTTGGGACGCGACAACTATGTGCCTACTGATACAAGGTATAGCTATATGGATTTGGAAACTGGGCAGTTGCACGACACGAATATGGAGGATGAAAACCGACGCTTCATCCACGACCTGACCTTGATGATGAACAATCAGCTGAACGACAAGTGGAAACTGGACACTCGCATCCATGTGACGGGAACGAAGAATATGTTCATGAATAATGTAGCTGAAACAGGCATAGATTGGGTGGAGGGAGGTCGCGACGCCAAGGGCATCCACACCACTACCACTGACGGGAAAGACTATACAGGACTGATGCAGCAACGGCTGCTGTCTGCACAGCACTTCGACTTCTTCGAGACGCAAGCCAAGAGCGAGTTGATCCGTAAGACACAGAACCGCACCACGAATATGGGAGTGAGCTACTGGTTCACTTACCAATATGACAAGGTGGCCACTGTTACCATCGCCCATACGCTGGAAGATAACCCCATGCGCCTGTTGAAAGACGGCAAGAGGCAATGGAGTTACAACACCTCAGCCCAGTATGGTCGTGGTCGCGAGCATTTCATGGGACTCTATGCCATCGACGACTGGAATGTGACACAAAGGCTAAACCTCTACTACGGATTCCGTGCGGAAGTGTTCCACAGCAATTATGATATAGCTGTGAACGATAATTTTCACACCAACAACAAACGGCACGATGGATTCTATATCAATGACGGTAAGGCATCCGTTAGCCCCCACAGACACACCAGGCTGAATTTCATTGGTGTGGCACGTGCCAACTACCAACTGGTGCCTCACCTTGCCCTCACAGGAGAATACCTCTATTGCCAACAGCAGCAGCGTTTCGACCAGTTCCGCTACGACAAGTTGCCTTGTGGCAAACCTTATGTCAAGCAGTTGGTGCGTGGAGGTTTCAACTATGACAATCCTTGGTTGCGTGCATCGATTTTGTTCAGCTACATCAATAGTCGCAACATCGGTTCCACACAGAATTTCACCAAGCAGATAAAGGGTGTGAGCGAAACACAAGGCAAGAACACCACTTACAATATCAGCACATTGGGCGTCACAGCCGATGCCACAGCCACATTGGGCAACTTCTCCATGCACATGCTGGCAACCTACCAGGAACCCAAATACCGCCATTTCTGCGTGCCGCTCACCTTCAGCGACAATTCGCAGGTGGTGTTGGACTATAACGGCAACTATGTGACAGGCATGTCGAAGGTGCTGTTGGAATTAGATCCCAGCTACCGTCTGGGCGATTGGCGTCTGTGGCTCAGTGCCCGCTTCTATAGCCGTCAGTATGCCTCGCTCGTCAACAACGTCTATTTCAACGGTCATTGGGAAACCTTTGCAGGAGTGGATTGGAAGGCGACCAAACAGCTCTCGTTGCAGCTCAGTGTCATCAACCTGTTATGTCAGTCAGGAGCAAGTGGCAGCATTGCAGCAGCCAACGCCATCACAGACATCTCTCTGCTGCAAGGCTATCACACGGCAGGAACCTTCATCCGTCCCTTCACCGTCAATCTGTCTGCAACCTATAAGTTCTAACGAACGACTTGAGAAAAATATTAAAACCTATTGTAATATGAAACTAGCAGAAGCATTAAGCATCCGAAAGGATTTGCAAAAACGCATCCAACAGATAGGGGTGCGTTTGAAAGACAATGTGAAGGTTCAAGAGGGAGATGAACCCTCTGAGGACCCCAAGGAACTGATGAAGGAACTGGACGGGTGCCTCAGTCAGTTAGAAGACTTAATCATGCGCATCAATCTGACAAACGTACAAACCACTAACGAAGCGGGAAAGACGCTGACCCAGATGATGGCAGAAAAAGATGTGTTGACATTGCGTGTATCTACATTACGTGATACATTCGACAGAGCATCGTCTCAAAATGATCGCTACAGCCGTTCAGAAATAAAGATGGTGACGATTGTAGATGTAAAGCAACTAAGCAAACAAATTGACGAATACTCTACAAAATTACGCAAGCTGGACATTGAGATTCAGGCACTGAACTTCCAGACAGAGCTGATCTAATCACATAGAGACATCCGCAATCATGGGGCGAACTGAAACCCTTTAATACATTAGTTGTGTATATGATGCTCGGAGCAGCGCTTGTCTTGATAGATTCACGGAGCAGGCTCAGCACGATAGCACTCGAATTCATCGCGCATTCAGCACATTGCATTACCATTCAGTTGACTATGACTGTCGGATGTCTCCTTTTATAACAAAGGACATAGATGCCCCTGCAAAAAAATAGGCTGTCCTTTTCCATCTTCCCCTCGTTCTCACAAAATTTTGAAAGTTTAGAAATATATTTTGAAAGTTTCAAAAAATTTTTCTAAACTTTCAAATTATTTTTTGCAACTTTAGAAATTTTGTGGATAGCCTAGTTTGTTTGAAATGGATACGGGGGTAATCATGAAATGAATAGCCTACTACTGTTTTAGTTACCTGAAAAAAGTTCCATAAATGTTTGGATGAATAAAAAAAAGGATATATATTTGCAGCAGAAAATAGTATAAGTGTATGACTGAGGTTCACAAGAAATACCGACTGACGTCCACAGAAGAGCCTACCGATGAAATGCTGCAGGCTCTGATGGAGGATGTGGCAGCAGCAGCAAGGGAATCAAGTGCAAGAGCAGAAGCAGAGAAGAAAAGACGTCTGCAAGCTGTTGCAAATGAGATAAAAACTTGGAGAGAAAGTTTGGCCATATAACATTATGGATATACGAAAACCAACTCTCTGTGTGGTTGCTGGTCCTAATGTCTCTGGAAAAACCACTACAACCATTCAACTTCTTCAAGATGAATGGACAGCTAATAGTTTGTATATCAATCCTGACAACATTGCTCAAGAGACATTTGGAGATTGGAACTCACCAGAAGCAGTTTTGAAAGCCGCCGAACTGGCGACGAAGTTACGCTATGATTATTTGGAGAAGAAGTGTGATTTCGTGTTTGAGACAGTTTTTTCTTCATCAGAAAAGTTGGAGTTTCTCAAAAAAGCCAAAGATGCAGGTTTCTTTATTCGCTTTTTCTATGTATGTACGTCTGACCCCACCATCAACATTGCCCGTATCACCCAGCGATTTTTGAGTGGTGGTCATGAAGTGCCCATCTCAAAGATTATTGATCGATATTATAAATCGTTATTGAATGCGGCTAAAGCCATATCTTTTGTCGATCGAGCGTATATTTACGATAACTCTATTGACAATCAACTTCCCCGTTTGCTTTCTCGCACCACAGAAGGGAATCTCTTCAAACAATACACAGATGACCTGCCAGAATGGGCAAAGATGCTGGTGAAGGATTAAAAAGTAATCGGATGTGTGTTGGCACAATTTGTTTCCATTTTATTGAATTACAATAGATGTAAATGTAATCTCATTCTTATTAATGGAAAGAAGCACGTTGGAATTATTTTGAGAATCCAATAAATGCGCACAAGAAACATCAGGGGAATGTAGTGAACTACGCTGTTCTCTGCCAGTATTGTGTGATTCGTCTAATTTCAAGTTGTTCTTATTGCTGATCACAAACTCTTTGTGGATAATTCCGTCAATATATGCGGCAATATAAAGACCCGTCTCATCACTTATAACAAGATATAATTGCTTGTCTATTCCAAATCCTGTGATAATATATGGGGTATA
>JAGAAZ010000013.1 GCA_017614895.1 Bacteroidaceae bacterium
AGTAAGTAAGTAAGTAAGTAAGTAGCAAAAATATTGGAATGGCCAAATGATTCAGCCATTATTCTCGCCACATTAACATTATTTGTGTTCACTTGCTCACTCATGGTAACGGTCTTGGTTTTGTTTTTCGGTTGCAAATATACAATCTTTCCCCCACACCTCCAAACATTTTCAGAAAAAATTGTCATCTTATACAATAAGAGCCCGTGCATAATCGCACAGGCTCTTACTTCATCCTTCCACCATTTCCAGTTCTTCCTCGTGAGAGAACTCTTCTTCCAGCTCTCACATCACATCATCGAATTCATACACGCGACCCTCTGCGATGTCACGCTCTGACTGGTCAATCCGTGCATTAAGCTCCTCCATCGTATAAGGTTTGAGTGAATACTCTTCCGCTTCCTGCTTTGTGGTCATTGTTGTTGCCATAGCTCTTTCCTTTCTTGATTGTTTCCGGTTGCAAATATACACAATTACGGGAATTCGTTTGAAGAAAAGATGGATTCGCCCGCTAAGTTATTTAACAACACTATAAGTTGAGAAGGTATCATAGAGTTTCTTGATGCGTGACAGCTGGAGGTTGTAGCTTTCCCTGTGCTGGTTGGTGGGACTGTTTTGCAACTCGTTGTAGCGGTCGTTGGCTATGACACGCATCTGGTCTCTGGTGATGGCTTCCAGCTCTGGCAGATAGTTGCGGCTGAGGGCCACGGGGCGGCTCATGCTTTTCAGCTTCACGAGCACGGTCACGTTCACTTCGAGGGCTGGCACCTTGATGGGGTAGTTGATGTCGTAGCTGAATGGCGAGATTTCTGTGAACAGAACTGGCTCGATGGCGTGACTGTCCTTGACACCTCGTCCGAGGACGATTTCGCGGTTGTAGCTGGATCGCTGCCCGGTTTCGCAGACCTTGACGGGATAGTTCGTCTTTCCTTTATTGTCTTCGTAGTACAGGTAGTCGAAGACATTGGAGATGTCGGATTGGCTCATGATGTCCTCCAGGCTGTTGGCTTTACAGCTCTTCATGGCAATTCTCACGAGCGAAAGTCCTTGGTATCTTGGCTGCAGACCGAATCCTGCACGATGGTTGTCGGTGCCCGTCATGCCCGTGGCTTTGGTGACGCCGCAAGTGGCATCCACCTGTACCCACTCGATGTCGCTTTCGGGGAACACTTCGGGATTGAGTTCCACTTCCACGCTCTTGGGGTCGAAGAAATAGGGGAAGCCGACGAAGTAACTCGGGACGACGGGGTTGTCTGCCATGCTAGTGACTTCGAATTTCACATCCTTGACGACATACACCTTGGGGAACTTCTTGATGTTCCACACACCCTGACCGAGATGGGTGTTCTTCGTGTCAAAATCCTTCATCTGGATGGTGGGCGATGCAACGCCGACGGTGGGCACAGCATCCTTGATGAAGCCCTCGGTGTTGATGGTTCCGTTCATGCCGAGGCTGATTTCGCCCTCGAACGGTTCCTCCTTCTCATCGTCTCCCTCAAGAATACCTGCCAATTCGCTTCCGCTTCCGAACATGTAGGCTACGGCTGACAATCCGTCGCCAATGTCACCCTGCAGGAAATAGGCAACAGAACTTGCCATGAAGGAGGCCATTTCCAGACCGGTCATGACGCCCTTGCTTGTGGAGCTTGACGACGATTCCACTTCCTGGACGGTCTGCTTGATGGTTCCTTCTATCGAGGCAGTCATTGTGCTGAAAAGCGATACGTGCGAGATATTCCATGAGCGCATCTGCAGCTTGATAGCATCCTTCGCAATATCGACACCAGGCCTGTAGAGTGAGAGATCCACATCGAACGCCCACCATCCGGCATTAGGCATGATAAGTCCATCGGAAGACTTCATCTCCACCCATGGAGCCACATAATCGACCATTGTGCCAGCACCTGTAGGAGCTACCTTGCTCTTGTCTTTGAAATTCTCCTTGGAGGGAAGGCCATATCCCCAGAGGCTCTTCAGTGCCATGTTGTCGGTCATGGAAACCTGCCACACGTGGTCGTTGCCAGTGGAGAAATTCTCGGGCATATAATAGAAGAAGCGCAGGATGCCCGTATATTTATTATAGACAGCGAAGAAGTTGGCATTGATCAGGCTGTTGTTGCCGCACAGGTTGTACGCCCACTCCCAACCGTTCTCAGGCGTGAGGTTGTCGCAAAATCCATGAGGCAGGTTGGTCTGCACGGGCAGGTCGGTCCAAGGCAACGGAACGAGCGTGTAGCCCTTCTTCCCCTTGCTATCAGTTTCCGGACCCTTGCCGTCGTAGAGGTAGATGGCTTCCTGCTGACGCCAAGTGGTGGGCGTGAAGTCCTCGTCGTTGGGGTTGTAGGAAGAAAGCATGGCACCGCCCATGCCAAGGGCGATTTTCCATGTAGTCATCTGAGTCTCCTCGGATTGGCTGGGACGATGGAGCGTGAACTGCTGTTCGCCACTGTCGGCTATCAGATGACCGTTCTCGTAGCGGAAGCTGAAGTCATCGTTCTCCTCCATGCCCTCAATCGGTGCCTTTGAGGTAATTTGGATGTTGCCATCAGCCTGAACGGTATAATTGAATGCCAGTGCCATCTGCAAGCCGTCACCTTCGCCGCCCACAGGTTCATTGTTGCTATCGACAGCAAAGAATAGGAGCGAGCCGTTGCCCAACTCATCGAAATTCACATAGGTGACTTCACGATGAAAGTCGAAGATAGAGGGGGTGATGCCTTCGATGTCATCAAAGTCGTCGTCTTCGAAGTAGGCATCGTCATCATCATCAGCTATGAAGTCGTTAATCAGAATCCACTGGCCTTGGATTTGCTCTGTCAATTGAGAATTCTTGGTTCCACCACCGTCGTTGTCGTTGCATGAGGTGAACATCGCCGCACTGCACAAAATCAAAATGCTGGCGAGCATCCAAAGGAATTGTCTTTTCATGTTGTCACTAGTTTTAGATTGTTAATATAGCATTGTTGAGATTCGATGGCAAAGATACATCCTTTCCCCCACACCTCCAAACATTTTCAGAAAAAATTGTCATCTTACACCACAAGAGCCCGTGCATAATCGCACAGGCTCTGTGTAGTGGGCTATCTTCATAGTTGTATCAATTCTTTACGAATGTTTTCTTAGCCTCATCAATGTAGGCATCATAATTGTCGCGCACTTTCTTCAGGACAGCCTTCAGCTCCTTTTTATCGTAAACAACCTTCACCCAAAGATCAAGGATTTGGGTCTTGGTGCCATCAGGATTGGTGTGCACATAGGTGGCTGCCCACGCACGGCTGTTCAAGAACTTATATTTGAAGTTAATGGTTCCCACCCATTCCGGATTCTCATGCAGGGGGATCTTCTCTGTGTACGTGCTGTCGGACGTAATCTGATAATCGCTGATGAACCAGGGCTTGAAATCGAACTTCTCGTAGTTCAAAAAGTCAGTAGGATTGAGGTGATAGCCGAGCACTCGGCCATCGGGCAGAAACACCTTGCCGTTCTGGGTAAGGACTATTTGATCATCATAGCCATTGACAGATTTGACAGATACGACCTGCTGCCATACACCTACGAACTGATTCTTCTTTTGGGCAAATGTTGGGCCCGAAATGGTGCATATCAGCACCAGGATAACTAAGATTCTTTGCATAATTCTATTCGATTTTGAGGTTAAACATTCTCACATATTCTTCCCTAATGTTTGTTTTCCGGTGGCAAAGATACACACTTTCCCCAACACCTCCAAATCTTTTCCGAAAAAAATTGTCATCTTATGTCAGATGCCCAGATAGTCGAAGAAGCGGTCGGGCCAGTAGTTAAGGATGAGGTCATCGGGGAAGTCGGTCTCGGTGAGAAGGGGAAGGAGACGGGAGTAGTCGGCAATCTGGAAGGAGATGTGGGCATCGCTGCCGAGGATGGTGGGCACGTTGTGCTTCTTGCAGAGGCGAAGAAGCTCGAGGTTGTTGTCGCGTGCCGCTGCCTTGTTACGCTGAGGTGCAAGGGAGTGGTTGTTGATCTCGAGCAGGGTTTGTGACTCCTTGGCAGCAAGGACGAGGGGCTCGAAGTCGAGTTCGGCAGTGCCATCGCCCGGGTGACTGATGATGTGAATCTTAGGATTGCGGATCACGTTGAGCATTCCCTGAGTGTTTTCAGCCTTGGTGCCATCCTGATAGCATTTCTCATGGATGCCGGCAATGGCGATGTCAAGACGGTCGAGGTATTCGTCGTCGAGGTCAAGACGCCCCTGGGTGTCGAGGATGTTGACTTCGCAACCCATGAGGATGCGGATGCCGTACATCTGACGGGGAACGACGAACATGTTGCGGAAATAGACGAGGGGACAGGTTCCCTTGATGCTGGGGCCGTGCTCGGTGATGCCCAGCACTTGCAGTCCCTTGTCGGCTGCTGCCTGCGCCATTTCTTGCAGGCTGCTGTATGCGTGTCCTGATGCCACCGTGTGGGTATGGGCATCTACTAATACTTTTCTCATGCTGCAAAGGTAAGGATTTTTCATTGATAATTGACGATTGATTATAAAATTTTCGTACCTTTGCATCGCAAAAACTACTTGAGGACAATGAAGATAGGAATCATACAACACCGATGCGGACAGGAGGTGGAGAAGAACCTCGAACGCATCGAGGCAGGCATCAGGGAGGCGGCTCGACAGGGGGCGCAACTGGTGGTGCTGCAGGAACTACACAACTCGCTCTACTTTTGTCAGACGGAGAACACGGAACTGTTTGACTTGGCTGAAACTATCCCTGGACCATCAACGGAGCGGTTCGGAAAGCTGGCGAAGGAGCTGGGCGTGGTGATGGTCTGTTCGCTGTTTGAACGTCGGGCAACAGGTCTGTACCACAACACGGCAGTGGTGATTGAACGGGATGGCAGCATTGCCGGCAAGTACCGCAAGATGCACATACCCGACGACCCTGCCTACTATGAGAAGTTCTACTTCACACCTGGCGACCTCGGTTTCCATCCCATCCAGACGAGTGTGGGACTGCTCGGTGTGCAGGTGTGCTGGGATCAGTGGTATCCGGAGGGTGCCCGACTCATGGCTTTGCAAGGGGCGCAACTGCTCATCTACCCTACTGCCATCGGTTATGAATCGTCGGACACACCCGAGGAGCAGGAACGTCAGCGCGAAGCATGGATGACGGTGCAACGTGGACATGCTGTGGCAAACGGCTTGCCTGTCATTGCCGTGAACCGCACAGGACATGAGCCAGACCCATCAGGGCAGACGAAGGGCATCCAGTTCTGGGGCAGCAGTTTCGTGGCTGGTCCTCAGGGCGAGATTCTTTTCCAAGCTCCCAAGGATGAGGAGACGGTGGCTGTCATCGACGTAGATCTCCAACGCAGCGAGAATGTGCGCCGCTGGTGGCCTTTCCTCCGCGACCGTCGCATTGAGGAATTTAAGGGGCTCAGCAAGCGTTTCCTTGACTAAGCCCCTCAATTTCATTTATATTTACGATTTCACACTCACAGCTTCACCTTCACTGGCTTTGACTCATTGTGAAGGCGGTCGAGAGATGTGACAACCAACGTAGATCCTTTCGGCACAGCTGAAAGGTTGAGGGTGTTGGCACTAGTGATGGCAACGATGCACTCGGAGTTCTCCAAATCAATTTTCTCCCCTTGAGGGAAAAGATAAACAACGAACTGGCGAGCACGGTCAAGTTCCTTCTTGGCACGTGGCGCCTCCCAAGTGAGGACGGTGCCTGTCATCGCATACTTGGACACCTGCACATTCTTGGGCTTTCCAGGAGCCTTCTTATCAATATACGTCATGAGAGGCTGCAAGGCAGGCGTGGAATGATAGACCTGCTGCAGCATGGTGCGATAGTTGCCAGGATTGTTGACACATGCTGCGGCATACCATTGGCAGGAGCCTTGGATGTTGGCAAAAGCTCGCTGCAAACTGTACTTAATCCGCATCTGGTGGGAAGTGGGATCGGTGGGGTCAGCACCCTGAACAGTACGCTCAATGTCCTGTCCGATGAAGAGTGGACGTCCTCCACAGTAGTCGTTCCACCAGTTGAGCAGTACTTCGTAGTCGGCAGCTTTGGTGCCTAAGTTCCAATAAATTTGCGGGATATTATAATCTATCCATCCTTGTTTCACCCAATAGACGATGTCGGCATAGAGGTCGTCGTAGTTCTGTGTACCGGAGGTGGCACTACCCTCTTTACAGTTCTGACCTGTGGGGCTGTTGCGGTAGATGCCGAAAGGCGAGATGCCGAACTTGACCCACGGTTTGATTTCACGCACCAGATGGTGGAGGTCACGAATGAGGAGGTTGACATTGTCGCGTCGCCAATCCTCGATGTTGGTAAAACCACGAGGGTCAGCCTGATAGTTCGCTTGGTCAGGCAATTGAAGCCCCTTGACGGGATAAGGATAAAAATAGTCGTCCATGTGGATGCCATCAACATCGTAATGAGTGAGGATATCCTCCACCACCATACAGGTGTAGGTGCGGTTCTCAGGGATGGCAGGATTGAAAATATAGAGTCCGTCGTATTCGAACATACGTTCAGGATGACGAACAGCTGCATGATTCTGAGCCAAAGCTGTGGTCCCCTTGGTTTTGGCACGATAAGGGTTGATCCATGCGTGGCACTCCATTTCACGTTTGTGACATTCGTCAACCATCCATGCCAGTGGATCCCATCCGTCGGCTGGTGCCACACCCTGTGTGCCGGTCAGATAGCGTGACCACGGCTCATAGCTGGACTTGTAGAGAGCATCTCCTTCGGCACGAACCTGAAAGAGGATGGCGTTGATGCCACATTGCTGAAGGGTGTCGAGCTGGTCGGACAGCATCTGACGAAGCTGTGCTGGTGTCTTGCCGAGGTATTGGCCATTGACACACTGAATCCATGCACCACGAAACTCACGCTTGGGATTGGAAGCAAAGGCGGTGAATAGCGATAAGCTAAAAGCTATCAATAAAAGTATCTTTTTCATCAGGTTGAGGATTTTGCCGAATGGAGAAAATGCCCAGCGCATGGGCGAATTAGAGGAACGGAGTGAGGAGGTTGCCGAACCAGCCCTGGAACTTCTTGCTGGTGGAGCGGGTGCCCCAGTAGCCCTTCTCCATCGGAGTGGATGATTTCAGCTGCTCGTTGAAGAGGTCGGTAAGTTCTTGGGTGGTCTTTTTGCTGAAGATGACGGTATTGACCTCGTAGTCGCATCGCAAAGAACGAGCATCCATATTGCTGGAACCGACGGTACAGTAAAGGTCATCAATCATCATGATTTTCGTATGGTGGAAGCCGCCGTGGAAGAGATACACCTTAGCCCCACGCTTGGCAAGGTTGTTGCCCACGTAATGGGAGGCTTCTGGCGTCAGAGGAATGTCACTCTTTGCAGAAAGGAGAATCTGCACATCCACCCCACGGTCGATGGCACGCTTCAGGGCTTTTCTCACCCGATGTGTAGGTACAAAATATGGATTGATGAGGAGCACTTTGTGCTGTGCCGTGTTGAGCATCTCTGCAAAGAGGTCACGAATAGCATCGGCACTACGCAAAGGATGGCGGTCAACGATAGCTATGCGCTGGTTGTCGTTGCTGTCAATCTTTGACGGGAAATACTTCGCACCAGCAATATATTCTTTCGTCGCTTTATACCACATACGGCAAAATATCTCATGCAGTTCGTTCACAGCAGGACCTTCGATACGCATGTGCATATCATGCCAATCACCAATTTCAGGGATGCCCTCAATGTAATAGTCAGCCACGTTCATGCCACCTGTGTAAGCTATCTTACCATCAATGACCACAATCTTGCGGTGATCACGTGGAATGATGTGGTTGACCCATGGGAAACGGATGGGGTCGAACTTCACCAACTTGATGCCCAAGGCATTGATGGAGTCGTGCATCTGACTCTTGATGGGCTGATTGTTGGAGGAATTGCCAAAGGCATCGTAGAGCGCACGCACCTCAACCCCTTCTGCTGCCTTCTGTGCCAGAATATGGAAGAGGAGTCCGGCAATGGAGTCATTACGGAAATTAAAGTATTCGAGATGGATGAATGACTTGGCATTACGTACCGCCTCAAACATATCCTCAAACTTATCATGTCCCGTCTTCAACAGATGCACGGAATTGCCGTCGTAGAGTTTCACTCCCTTCGCCCGCAGATGAGCTGCCATCAGCGAGTCAGCAGTCTGCGCATTCATCACCGCCATCATCGGGATGCTGAATAGCAATATAAATATAAGTATAATTCTTCTCACTTTCTTACCAATTAATGGGTTCTATTTGATGTTGCTGCAAATATTGGTTGCATATACTGAAATGATGATTGCCAAAGAAGCCACGATAGGCAGACAATGGCGAGGGGTGTGCAGAACGCAGAATACAATGCTTAGAAGCATCAATAAGCGGGGCTTTGCTCTGTGCATAACTGCCCCACAGGATGAACACAACATGTTCACGTTCGGCACTAACCAGACGGATGACCGCATCGGTGAACTCTTCCCAGCCACGCTTCTGATGACTGGCTGCCATGTGGGCACGAACGGTCAGGGTGGCATTCAAGAGCAAGACACCCTGTTCTGCCCAACGGGTCAGATTTCCTGACTGCGGAATAGGCTTGCCGAGATCTGTCTGGATCTCTTGGAAAATATTGCGGAGTGAAGGGGGGAAAGGTACACCATCATTAACAGAGAAACACAAACCATGCGCCTGTTGTGGCTCATGGTAAGGATCTTGTCCGATGAGCACCACCTTCACTTTGGGTAAGGGACAAAGATTGAAAGCATTAAAGATGAGTGCGCCTGGGGGATAACACGTACACTGGGCATACTCAGTCTTGACAAACTGAATCAGCTGCTCAAAATAGGGCTTGTCAAACTCAGGTTGAAGTTTTTCGAGCCACGATGCTTCTATCTGTACCTTTGCCATCTTATCATATACAATTATTCTACCAAGCCAGCTTCCTGCCATGAGGCTAAAAGCTTTTTCACATCAGCCTGTGCCTGAGATTCTTCCACCTCATATTCATCAAGAAGAAGCTTGACTACCTCTTCCTCAGTGAAGTCCTTTCCCTCCACCTGTTTCCAGATGAAGGCAGCCGATTCGTTCAATGTGATGACTTTCGTGAAGTCAATGTTCTCCACTCCATGCGCAATGATGACGTTCTCGCCACACACATCGCGCAATTCAAAACCATTTTTTATCTTCATATATATCATGTTTAATGTGTCATTCTTTAACAGGAGAAGCCCCTAAGCGAGTCCATCTCTGAGGCAACTGATGCAACCACAACAGACGATACAATGCTAAGAGGTATCTCCTCATCGGAAGCAGTTTAGGCCATACAGCTGAATAGCACTTCCAAACTCGGGAGTTCGTCAACGTATAGGTCTTTCCCTTTCGCACCACCTGTAGCAGTTTCGCCCGCACATTCGCCTCCGGGAACACTTCTATTCCCTCCACATTGCCATCACCTCTCATCGTCACCACACCATCCTTGATGGATTCTATTCTGTGGCACACAAAATGTCCATCCTCCACCTCTGCCAGAATCACATCCCCCACCATCAGATGATCGACCTTGCCAAAAACCAGTTTGTCTCTACTATCCTCGATGAATGGACGCATACTATTGCCTCGTGCGATGATTGTTGCCTTGTGACCCTCTTGAATCAATTGAACCACCTGCGGCAAAAATATACTGTTTTCAACTGACAACTTCTGCATCGTTTCTTACTTGTTTCCGGACATGGCGCTATAACTCATCTGTACAGCTTCCTCATTAGGAAGATTCTCCAAAAAGAACACGGGTACCAACCCTAAGAGTTTCGATACAGTATCGCTCGTTCCCACATAGTCACGGCGATCCCATTTCATCACAGAGCATGATGGGAGCAATGATGCATACCCTTCAATTGCACTCATGCGGCGTATCTTGTTGTAAGGTGCTTGTTTCAGTTGCAGGAATCCACCAATAGGAGCTTCCACATTGCGATAACAAGGCGTCTTTCCGCTCCAAGGAGAACCAAACACACGTGCCACCCCATCATCGCACACACGCACCACAGGATTATCATCATTCATCAAATCGGTGCCGGGAATGTACTTGAGCCAGTTCTGCGTATGGGTGCTCTTTCCTGTACCACTCACACCAAGGCATAAATAACCACGCTCGTCTTTTCGTATAACAGAAGCATGCATCAACACCGTCATCTTATCCGCACCAGCAAAGGCATACATCATCATCAGGGCGTTGTTCAAGCCGAACTTGCGCATATTTTCAGTGCCATTTAGACACACCGTAGCCGATGAAAAATCTGCCACCGACTGGATCAGACAACATTGCCTGCCACCAACATCACTCACCATAATCTGATAGCTACCATCTTCCAAAAGATATACACCATGATTATTTCCTCCGCAGTCAAATTGACCGATTTCCTTACCCTTTTGTGAAGGACTCCAAGCATCATCTACATTCAGTTCAAACAATAAAGGCTCTCCTTCTGGCTCTTCTGACAATCGGAAAGGTTCGCTCGATGGCAACAAAGCCACCGTATTCTTCTCGTCACAGAAATTCACACAATAATTGTGACGCCCCACTCTATAATATATTTTCTCCATATTATTCTATCCAAACGGCTTTCGCCCAAGATGTTTTCAAATAATTATCATTAAATGCCCAAGAATTATAAGCATATTTCTCAAACGGAATAAACATTGACATGCCACAGCATTGGGCATCATCAATAGTCACTTTCCCTTTGAGATAAGCACTATACCAACACCCAGCATGCAGACAAGTAACCACTTTGTCCGTCTCTGCTTTCCATTGAGCATACTCCTCGCCATCAAGCACTTTCAACATAATGCCCTGCAGATCGAGGAAATCGGGATACATGGTGGTCCATGTGCCGTAGTGTATATAATTCAGCATGGACGAAGTGTCCAGTCCCATCATCTCTGATCGGTGAGCAGCCACAACGGATTTCATGTAGGTGGCATAATCATCCAAAGCACTCGTGTTCACAGCTGAAATAACAAGACCATACGAATCTCTGTATTCGTGTTCATAATCCGTCATCATCTGATTCACACAATCATCCTTGCTGAACATCGCTTTCACCATCGTCTTATAATTTGCCCCTGGAGCAGGAATCTCAGCAGGCGAAGCGATCAGATAGTTTGCGAGGTGACGCAATTCATAAGCCACCTCTATAGTCTGCATGACACAGGCGTCGAAGAAAATGAAATCGAAAGACTCTCCCTCTAAGGCTTTGGCCATATCAACAATTTCCATCTGATGCCCATTATTTCCGTTATACTTGTTAGATATATTTTTCCCGTTATCAACACCAAAAGTTTTCCGCACGGCCGAAACCCCACCACTTCTATCGCCATTATAGGTGGAAGGAACCCATCCTGATGCATGAGACCACATGACCAAACCATAACTCTCGGCAGGATAATGGGTCTTCACATAATCGACAAATGCGCCCAGTTGCTCAGCAGAAGCAGAATTCACATCTTCCTCATAGGTAACGACCGGTATCAGATCAGATAATAGTGTCTTTTTGGTAGTCTTGTCCACCACATAAATACGAGGCAACTTCACATCGTCCAAATAAATGACCAGACGATCATTTACATTCAACGTATCGTTGTTCATACCTACCAGCATTTCCTGCACGTCAGTCAACGCATTCGAACTCAAAGAATTTTCAGCAACCATATACACCATCACCGTACGATTCTCCGCGTATGGAGAGATATATGGCGGCGTATCATCATCTTTTGAACAGGCAAAAAACGAACAAGTTGCAACAATGAAGAACATTATTGCAACTGTGTCATACACTCTGTTGAAAAGATTATTCTTTTTCATTGACAAAAGATTCCAGTGGATGTCTGAACCGGAAACCATCTATTGGCACAATCTTCGTATAAGGATTGTCGAGATAGCGTTTTTTAATTTTGTAATACTTCTTGGAGAGTTTCTTTCGGCTTGTCGAATAGAACACAACAGTTGTTTGATGGTCTTTCTTCAAATTTCCCTCCATATACTCCTTCAACTGCAAGCTGAACTCTGAACGGAACGGTAGGAACTTAGTCTTCTTCGCCAAATCGAAACTATCTACTTCATTGATAAAAGTAACATAAACAACCGAGTCTGTCAACTGCTGGCTCACACCAAACAAATACACCTTTCCTGTGCCTCTACCATATTGCGATGGTTTCTGTTTGGCCATTGCCAGCAACGTCACCACCAGCATCGCCGCCACCCACACAAATCTTCTCATGCCCATCATCCTAAATAAGTCTTCAACAAGCGGCTCTTCGACTGAGAACGCAGACGGCGAATCGCCTTTTCCTTGATTTGTCGCACACGTTCACGAGTCAAATTGAAGCGATCGCCAATCTCTTCCAATGTCTTCTCGGGCTCACCCAATCCGAAGAACATCTTGATGATTTCCTTTTCACGAGTGGTCAATGTATCAAGCGCACGTTCAATTTCTTTTTGCAATGATTCTGTCACCAAGGTGCGATCAGCCGATGGAGAATCAGGATTAGAAAGAATATCAAGCAGGCTGTTGTCCTCACCTTCAACAAATGGAGCATCTACACTAATGTGGCGACCACTCACCTTCATTGTGTCTGCCACCTTATCGACAGGCAAGTCTAGTTGAGCAGCCAATTCCTCTGGAGATGGGCGACGCTCGTTCTCCTGTTCAAACTTAGAAAAAGCCTTGCCAATCTTGTTGAGCGAGCCCACTTGGTTCAAGGGCAGACGTACAATACGGCTCTGCTCAGCCAAAGCCTGCAGAATCGACTGACGAATCCACCATACGGCATACGAAATGAACTTGAAACCACGTGTTTCGTCAAACTTCTCAGCAGCTTTAATCAAACCTAAATTTCCCTCATTGATCAGGTCGGGCAAGCTCAAACCCTGATTCTGGTACTGCTTGGCCACAGAAACAACAAAACGAAGGTTCGCTCTAGTCAGTTTTTCCAAGGCTTTTCTGCCTTCGACACCGCCCTTGCGAATCTTCGCAGCCAATTCAACTTCTTCCTCAACAGTAATTAACTCCTCACGACCAATTTCCTGCAAGTACTTATCCAATGAAGCACTTTCACGGTTCGTGATTGACTTGGTAATTTTTAATTGTCTCATACTTTACGCGTAAAAAAGCGTGCAAATATAGCACATTTTCTTCGAAAATCCAAACCTTTCACATATTTTATCACGTTTCACCCTCGTTTTTCCACATTTCACCCTCAAAAAGAGGCATAGCCGTTACACCAATTTTAGGTCAAAAGACGTGTAAATGCTGAAGGAAAAGGCGTCTCGAAATTCAGTATTTCACCCGTAATGGGGTGTCGGAAGGCAAGGCGATAAGCATGAAGGCAAAAGCGCCCAGCAGGATTGCTGCGGTCACCATAAGCCTCAACCGTGCTACCATATTTGTGGTCACCAACGATGGGATGATGGAGGTCGTGCATATGAACACGTATTTGATTCTTACGTCCTGTTTCAAGCTTGAATTCCACGAGAGAATAGCCGTTCTTTCGTTTCAGGGTGTGATAATGGGTAACAGCCTGTTTGCCACCATTATCGTAGGGAGTAGAATACGAAATAAACATACGGTTATCGCTAATCCATGAAGTGACTGTCCCATTATCTTTCTCCATTTCCCCTTGAACAACAGCCACATAACGGCGGTCGGTCACAATGTCTTGCCAATGATCCATAAAAATCTTCTGAATATCACGACGTTTGGCAAAAAGGAGAATTCCAGACGTACCTTTGTCCAGACGATGAACGGTATGGACTGAGAATGTACGACTCTGGCGCTTCACATACTCATCCAGTATCGCCTTCACGTTTTCATGTCGATCGCCAGGCATTGCATTGGTAAGGATTCCCTCTTTCTTTTCCACAACAAGCATGAAAGCGTCTTCATAAATGATGCGCACCAAAGGGTTGGAGAATGTATGTTTGTGTCGATTTTTTGCCACCTGCACAATCTGTCCTTGTTGGAGAGGATAATTATACTGCGTGATGATTTCTTTATTGACATACACCATACGCTGACTCAGGTATTCCTTTGCCTTTGTACGTGAGATACCAGAAATGGTATCCATCAGGAACTGCATCAGTTCTGCTGGCTCCTTAACTATATAGGTAGTGTAATGGTTAGCTGCTTTATGATCGGAATAGGTGCTCATTTTCTTCTTTCTAATAACACGACATTTTCCACGTGTTGTGTATGAGGAAACATGTCGACAGGTTGAACTTTCATCACTTTATACTCAGCATCAAGCAATTGGAGATCACGTGCTTGTGTGGCCGGATTGCAACTGACATAGACGATGCGAAGAGGGGATGCAAAAAGTATTGTATCAATGACATCTTGATGCATACCAGCACGAGGAGGATCAGTGATGATGACATCAGGACGACCATGCGCCTCAATGAATTCTTTGTTAAGGATATCCTTCATATCGCCCGCATAAAAAAGGGTGTTGGTAATACCATTGATTTCAGAATTAACTTTTGCGTCTTCGATAGCTTCTGGCACATATTCAATACCTATGACTTGTCGAGCCTGATTTGCCACAAAGTTCGCAATAGTACCTGTGCCCGTATACAAATCATACACCAATTCTTTCCCTGTCAGCCCTGCAAAATCGCGAGCTACCTTGTAGAGTTCATAGGCCTGTTCCGTATTTGTCTGATAGAAAGATTTTGGCCCCACTTTGAAACGCAAATCTTCCATCTTCTCAAAGATATAATCTTTCCCTTTCACTACATGAACTTCTTGATCACCAAACGTATCGTTAGCTTTATGATTGTCAACGTAAAGGAGTGATGTAATTTGAGGAAAGGTTTCACTCAAATGTTGCATCAGATCGTTTGCCTGTTGTTGCTCTTCTGGCGTATCAATTCTGAACTGCACAAGAAACATCAATTCGCCCGTGTTCGAAGTGCGAATCATCAGTGAGCGAAGCAACCCTTTGTTCTGTCGAAGGTCATAAAATTCAAGGCCATTTTGAAGGGCATATTGACGGATGTCATTACGTATCTGATTGTTGATGTCATCCATTAAATGACACTCAGTAATATCAAGGATCTTGTCGAATGCACCTGTAATGTGAAAACCCACTGCATCCATCACATCATAACGGACATCTTGCTTCACCTCCTCTTCTGTGAGCCATCGTTTATTGGAGAAGCCGAACTCCAATTTATTACGGTAACAATAAATGTTCTTACTACCAAGAATTGGCATGAATTCGGGTAATTCAATTTTACCAATGCGGGTGAGATTGTCATATATCTGTTGCTGTTTAGCACGCAGTTGTTCCTCATATTGAAGACATTGCCACTTGCATCCTCCACATACACCATAGTGACGACAACGGGGTTCTGTACGAAGAGGCGATTTTTGATGGATATTGACGGCAACAGCTTCCATGTATGAACTTTTCTTTTTCTTCACTTGCAGGTCAACCACATCACCAGGAACCACAAAAGGGACGAAAACCACTTTGTCTTCCACGCGCACCAACGCCTTGCCTTCTGCGGCACATGCCGTAATAGTGACATTTTCAATCAACGGAAGCTGTTTCTTTTTATTTCGAGCCATAAAAATGTGTCATAATTTGTTAATTTGACTGCAAAGGTAGGAAAATTTAGAGAATAAGAATGAAGATTTGAGAATTTATCTATAACTTTGCAAAGCAAAATGTTGCATTTTGTCATATTTGCAAAAAAATGGAAGTCCAAAACATCGTAAAATGGGGATTCATCGGTTGTGGTGAGGTGACGGAGAAAAAAAGCGGTCCTGCTTTTGGTAAGATTGAAGGAAGTGAGGTGGTGGCGGTGATGAGTCGCGACAAAGACAAGGCAAAATCGTATGCAGAGCGTCATGGCATCAAGAAATACTATTCTGATGCCCAGTCATTGGTGAGCGACCCTGAAGTGACAGCTGTGTATATTGCCACTCCCCCATCTTCTCATGCCACTTTTGCCATTATGGCGATGAAGGCCGGGAAACCAGCATACATAGAAAAGCCACTAGCAGCAAGCTATGGGGATTGCCTGAGGGTGAATCGCATCAGCGAACTCTCAGGGATTCCATGTTTCGTCGCATTTTATAGGCGATATCTTCCTTATTTCGAAAAGGTAAAGCAGATAGTGATGGGAGGAGAAATTGGGAAAGTGCTGACGGTGCAGATACGTTTTGCCGTTCCTCCCAGAGAGCTCGACCATAAGAGCGGACAAGAAATGCCGTGGAGATTGCAACCAGAAGTGGCTGGAGGAGGTGGATACTTCTATGACCTCGCCGCACATCAGATAGACTTACTGCAATACTGGTTCGGCCCGATCATGGAGGCAGAAGGATTCTGTCAGAACATGGCAGGATTATACAAGGTAGAAGACACGTTCAATGCCTGTTTCCGATTCAGCGATGGATTGACAGGAAGTGCGTCGTGGTGTTTTGTGGCACATGAATCGGCACGAAGAGACAGAATTTCAATAGTTGGGACAAAAGGAAAGATCGTCTTCTCCGTGTTTGACTACGAACCCATCGTACTTGACACAGAACGTGGACAAGAACAAATCATTGTGCCCAACCCTCCTCATGTGCAGATGGGGTTGATTGAGAAAGTGGTGAGACATTTGCAAGGTAAAGAGAAATGTGATTGTGACTCAATCAGCGCTACGCCAACCAATTGGGTGATGGATAGGATTTTAGGTCAAATCTAAGGGAAAGAAGAGGCAGAGTTATGCATAATGGATTGAAAAGAATCATGTGTGCAGCATTGCTGGTCACAGCATTATGCTTGACTGCGTATGCCCAAGAGGATACTTCACGTGTAACTGGCGATATTGGTGAGCACACCCTTGACAGTGTGTTGGTAACAGAGAAAAGGAAAAAGCCATCATTACCAACACGCCTTCTGAGCGGAGTGGAAAACTTCTTTATGGGCTGCGACACCAACTACGTCACGCCTCAACAGTACAACTTGACCACCCAAATGGAAGTTTCCTACTGGCACGACTATTATTTTTTACGGTCGTCAAAGACAGACAACACGATGGTGATTCAATCTGACCCATCTGTCATCCTTGGAGGATATGTCTATTACAGCATCTTCGGATATGGAGCGGTATGGAATCTGAACGACATAGGCATCAAAGCGGGTAAAACTAACGGCACATCGCTACGGCAAACATTTGTCATTCATACAGCGAAATTTTTTGCCGAATATTATATGTTCAACTCTGGTAAAGGAGCAGAAATCAGGAGTGTGAGTGGAATAGAGACCAAAGGTAAAGATCGGACATTCCACGGGCTTGATTCCAGGTGCAACGGATTCAGTGTCTTGTATATGTTCAACAATCGTCACTTCTCCTGGCCTGCTGCCTTCGGAGCAAACGCAGTACAACGAAAGAGCTGTGGCAGCTGGAGCGTCGGCTTCCAATACAACCATCAGAACATCACATTCAATAAGGATGAACTGCCAGATTACATTAAGGAGAATATTGACTCAACGCTATTGTTCACAAGAGTAAACTATCACGATTACAGCGTGAGCGCAGGATACAACTACAACTGGGTACTTGGACGTAACATATTCTTTGCCGTATCGTTCATTCCCAGCATTGGCTATCGCAGGTCGAACATTACAGAGGCAAAGAATTTAGGACGTTCCATCCTGAATAATGTATCGACAGACCTCAACCTACGCATGTCCATCTTTTGGAACAACACAAGGATGTTTAGCGGTCTGATTCTTGAGGCGCACACCTACGACTATAGAAAGGACAAGTTTGGTTTGACCAACACCTACGGTACGCTGAAATACCTGCTGGGCGTTAACTTCTGGAAGAAACCACGGTCGAAATAATAAAAGACTAATAACTAACATAAACAATCAATTAGAAATACAAACATAATGACTAATATGATAAAGAAACTACACATTGTACTCTTTTTGTTATGCACGACAATATCCAGCAATGCGCAGGAGGGGTGGATTGACGTGACTGACGCGTTTATTATTAACCCGAGGTTTGACCACAATGATCTCACCACAGGTTGGCAAGGCACAGGATTTGGGGCACTCAACCCCGTAGAGAATGCTGAGCATTACTGGAAAACCTACGATACGTACCAAAACATTTCAGGTTTAAAGGCTGGCATCTACCGCCTTAGTCTCAGTGCTTTCTATCGTTGTGGAAGCCACGACAATGATTATAGCACATACTCCTCCAGCAATTACCAAGACTTCCAATACGCACGTCTATATGCCCGTTCGAATAAGGGCTATTACGATTCACCCATTGCATTCGCCTCCTCTGCAGCACTCAAAAATCCCCTTGGTGGAGAAACCAGTTACATCACAACTGCAGAAGGAGGGCGCTACATCCCCAATAACATGGAAGCTGCACACAACTGGTTTGAGAATGGCTATTACAACAACTCTGTGACTTGTGAAGTGGATAATGACGGAATGTTGACCATCGGAATCAGAAAGGATAACACGCTAAACTCCGATTGGACTTGTGTGGACAATTTCAAATTGGAATATTGGGGCACCATTGTCAATGTCACCTCCATCACTCTTTCTGAAACAAGTGTGGAAATGTCACAAGACGCCACACACGACCTGACCGCCACGGTGTCTCCATCCAATGCCACTTATCTCAACGTGGATTGGTCATCCACAAAAGAAAGTGTGGCAACTGTAGATAGCAAGGGACACATCACAGCTGTCAGCATCGGTGTGTGTTACATTATTGCCACAGCCAAGGATGGAAGTGGCATGAAAGCGCAATGCCGCGTGACAGTAAAGAGAGAAGATGCTTCTCCTGAGAATCTGATCATCAATGAAATCATGGCAGCCAACGTGGATGCCTATCTTGACCCATCCTATAATTATGGAAGTTGGGTGGAGCTCTATAATCCCACAGATAAAAGTGTAGCGTTGGGTGGGCTTTATATTAGCGACGATCCAAATAATCTGAAGAAACAAAAATTGCTCAACACTTATGGTGCGCTACCTGCCCAAGGATTTGCATTGCTTAACTTCGACCACCATGAAGTGTGGACTACAGCTTCATATCGGCAAATAGATGACAAGCTGGATTGTGATGGTGGTGTCATCATCATATCTGACGGAACGAAAATCATTGCCCAACAAGAATACCCTGAAGCGATTTCACGCACATCTTATGCCCGTACGACTGATGGTGGTGATGAATGGGGTGTAACAGGCAATCCGTCACCAGGTACATCCAACCAAGCGTCAGGAGGTTTTGCCACCACCCAGTTGGAGGCACCTGTAGTAGATAAGGACGGACAAATCTTTACAGGCACTCTGCAAGTGAGCGTCAAAATTCCCAAAGGATCGACATTGAAATACACGACAGATGGTACAACCCCGACACTTGATAATGGTGCTGAGTCTAGAACAGGACTCTTTAGGGTGAACAATACAACATGCTATCGTTTCCGCCTATTCCAAGATGGTTATCTGCCCTCGACTGTAGTGACACGCTCATACATACAAAATGACCGCAATTACCCCTTCCCCATCATTTCTGTGGTAACGAAGGACGACAACATCAATTCGAAAGACTATGGCATCTTCCAAAAAGGGCCGTATGGACGTCCAGGTAATGGTCGCTCAGACAATTGCAACTGGAACATGGATTGGGATAGACCTGTATCGTTTGAGTATATCACGACTGAAAACAAATGCTTGCTCGCACAAGAATGCGACATGGCTGTGTGCGGTGGATGGACTCGTGCCTCAAACCCCAAGTCGTTTAAACTGAAGGCATCCAAGACTTATGATTTCAACAATTTCTTCCCTGCGCAATTTTTTGACGAGAAACCATATATCAAGAACAAGACTTTGCAGATCCGCAATGGCGGAAACGATGGAAGTTGTCGTGTGAAGGATGCCTCCATTCAGCAGGTGGTGGCGCGTAGTGGATTGTATGTGGATTATCAGTCATGGCAACCTGTACATGTGTTCATCAACGGAAGCCACTATGCCGTGCTCAATATGCGTGAACCCAACAACAAGCATCATGGCTATGCCAATTATGGCATTGACACTGATGAGATGGATCAGTTTGAGGTATCGCCCGATTCTGGTTATGTGCAGATGGAAGGCACAAGAGCAAGCTTCGATCGTCTGATGGAATTGAGCGAGAACGCTGCAGATGAAGAGACGTTTGTGGAAATCTGCAAGTTGTTAGATATCGATGAATACATTAATTATATGGCTGTGGAACTCCATATCGGTAACTGGGATTGGCCTCAGAACAACTTGAAGGGATACCGTGATTTAATTGATGGCAAGTTCCATTTCACGCTATTCGACCTTGATGGTGCCTTCAATGTAGGCTCAAACGACATGTTCAACACCTTCTTCAACAAGGAAAACTACCACTTTGACACATTGCACGGATACGATTATTCGAAAAATGTGAGCATAGAGGGTAAGCGCAACCAGAAGCAGTTGGAGGTGGTGACACTCTTCAAGAACCTACTGAAGAATGCTGAGTTCCGCAAGAAGTTCATCGATGCTTTCTGCATCGTAGGTGGCTCCGTGTTCCAGCAGTACAAGGTGGAGGAGATTGTGAATGATGTGGCTACCTATCTGGGCACAGATGGTTTTGTGAATCCTTGGGGAACAGCCAATGACGTAATGAATAAAATGGGTTCACGCAACAACGGTGCCACCAATGCGTTGAAGAACTGCTCATACATGGAGCTGGGAGGTGTAGAACGTCAGCGTGTAAAGATTGACACCACGGGTGCTGCCAATGCAAAGGTGATGGTGAATGAAATGGAACTCCCCTACTCTGAGTTTGACGGCTACCTGTATGCACCTGTGACATTGAAAGCACAAGCACCTGCAGGTTATACATTCGTGGGATGGAAGAGTGAGGGTGCTACCCTGACAAAGAGCGTGTTTGGTACTGGTGACACATGGAACTATTACGATGAAGGTTCTTTGGATGGGGAAACATGGATGTCAACATCTTACAACGATACGAAATGGAAGCAGGGCAATGCACCTCTCGGATATAACAAGAGCGGTGTCGCTACACAACTCGATTTCGGTCCAGACTCCAACAACAAACGCCCCACCTATTATTTCCGTAAGTCGTTCAACCTCACCACCGCCCCATCAGCCAGCGATGAGTTCATCCTTGACTACACCATCGATGATGGTATGGTTGTGTATGTGAATGGCGTGGAAGCCGGACGTTACAACATGCCTTCTGGCTCTGTCTCCTACAACGATGTGTCAACAACCTATGCAAATGGCAACCCTGACAAAGGGCAGATGACCATCAAAGGTTCATTCTTCAAGAGAGGTAAGAATGTGATTGCCGTAGAGGTACACAACAACAGCCTGACATCCACCGATATTCTCTGGGAGACATCACTTTCGCTCATTGAAAAGAATGATGCTTCGAACTTCGTGTCAAAGGAAGCTGAATTTACGCTGCCAACTTCGGGTGAACTGAATCTTGTTGCTGTTTTCGAAGAAAATTCAGACATAGACAAATTGGCTGAGGGCATCAGGCCTGTTCGTATCAATGAGGTGAGTGCAGCCAACTCCATCTACATCAATGACTACTTCAAAAAAGATGACTGGATAGAGCTGTATAACACGACGGATGATGACATCGACATCAAAGGCATGTATATCACAGACAAATTAGATAAGCCAGAGAAATATCAAGTGCCATCTGACGACGTAAACATCAACACAATCATTCCTGCTCACGGCTACAAGATTATTTGGTGTGATAAACGAGATAATATCAACAAGGATATCCATGCCGCCTTCAAACTCGCATCCGAAGGCGGAGACATCATGATCAAGACCACGGAATTCACTGACACACTCCACTACGATGTACATACTGGTACACAAACTTTTGGACGTTATCCTGACGGTGCCAACGACACCTACGTCATGAATATTCCGACCATAGCCAAAGCCAATCAGCTCAGTTCTTACGACACACTCTATGTGAAGCCGATAGAACCAGAACCTGATGCCATTCAGTCTTACACCAAGGAAGGTGGTATCACCATTGCTTACGTGAACGGCGTAGTCAACATCAAGAGCGAGGATGCAGCCATCAGCTCAACTGAAGTCTATAGCATGGCTGGCATGAAGATGGAGGCATCAAGCTTTGCCAATGCTGGCAATAAGTTTGTTTCCATCTATGTGGCAACCCTGCCAAAAGGTATCTACATCGTGACTGCAACCACAGAAGATGGCGATGAATGCCGTATCAAATTCATCATAAAGTAAGAAAAAAAGGTGTTTTGTGATGTAAAGCGCATTATTGTCAAAAATATTTGAACTTTGGATAACGAAGAATGAATAATTTGTTCTATATTTGCAAATCAAACGATAGAACAACAACAATTCACTCTTCGTCATTCATTTTTTGAATTACACTAAACTTTAAATACACACGGACATGAAAGAAACAATCCTTGTAACTGGTGGAACTGGTTTCATTGGTTCACACACCACCGTGGAACTGCAACAAGCAGGCTACGATGTGGTTATCATCGACAACTTATCCAACTCCAATGCCAATGTCATCGACGGCATTGAGAAAATCACAGGCATTCGCCCTGCATTCGAAAAAGTCGATTTGAATGACTTTGCGGCAACAGAAGCCGTATTCAAGAAATATCCCATCAAAGGTTGTATCCATTTCGCTGCTTCAAAGGCAGTCGGAGAATCTGTGGAGAAACCCCTGCTCTACTACCGCAACAACCTCAACTCACTTATGAATGTGCTCGAGTTGATGACCAAATACGGCGCCAAGGGCATCATCTTCTCCTCTTCCTGCACCGTCTATGGACAGCCAACCAAGGAAAATCTTCCCGTCACAGAGCAGGCACCCATCCAGAAAGCCCTCTCTCCATACGGAAACACCAAACAGATCAACGAGGAAATCATCCAGGACTACATCCACTCGGGTGCTCCCATCAAGTCCGTCATCCTTCGATATTTCAACCCTATCGGTGCACACCCATCAGCGCTCATCGGCGAGTTGCCAAACGGTGTACCGATGAACCTCATACCATTTGTCACCCAGACAGCCATCGGCATTCGTAAGCAGTTGAAGGTGTTTGGAAACGACTACAACACCCCCGACAAGACATGTATCCGCGATTACATCTATGTGGTTGACCTTGCCAAGGCACACGTGAAAGCAATGCAGCGTGTCCTCGAACAAGACACCGACCCTGTAGAGGTATTCAACATCGGTACTGGTCATGGCTACTCCACCCTCGAAATCGTGGAAGGTTTCGAAAAGGCTACGGGTGTGAAACTTCCTTGGGAGTATGCACCACGTCGAGAAGGTGACATCGAAGCCATCTGGGGCAATGTAGATAAAGCTAACAAAGTGCTTGGCTGGAGTGCAGACACACCACTCGACGACATTCTGCGCTCTGCCTGGAAATGGCAAGAAAAGCTCCGCGCTGACGGAATTCAATAATACAACGTTCTGGTCGTGTACCAGAATCGTTTGTCGTGTTTTATTTTGTGTTTGTGTTGTGGCTATTCCTTTTCGTGAGAAAAGGGGTAGCCCTTTTTCTTTGGTATTTCGCTCGATTTGCACTACCGTTTGCTTCGCGGAAGGTACTTCCGTTCGGAAAAACTCAAATAAATTTGGTTATTCTCTCACTTATGCGTACCTTTGCAGCACTTTTCATAATGAAGGAATGGAAATTATCAATTCTGTAAAAGAACTCAAGGCCAAGGTTTCTGCCCTGAGAAGTGATAACAAGACCGTTGGACTTGTGCCAACGATGGGTGCGCTCCATGCTGGTCATGCATCATTGGTGAGTCGCAGCGTGAAGGAGAATGACGCAACGGTGGTGAGCGTGTTTGTGAACCCCACCCAATTCAACGACAAGAAGGACTTGCAGGCTTATCCACGCACGCTGGAGGCTGACTGCGCCCTGCTGGAGAGCATCGGCGCAACGTATGTGTTTGCCCCATCGGTAGAGGAGGTTTATCCTGAGCCTGACACCCGTTCGTTCTCCTACCCTCCCACCGACACGGTGATGGAAGGTGCGTTCCGTCCTGGTCACTTCAATGGTGTGTGCCAAATCGTGAGCAAGCTCTTCATGATGGTGGAGCCTGACAAGGCATACTTTGGCGAGAAGGATTTCCAGCAGATTGCCGTGATCAAGGCAATGGTGGCTGACTATGTGGAGAAGGACACGGATTGGGCAAAGAGACTGGAGATATGTCCCTGCCCCATCGTGAGAGAAGAGGACGGACTTGCCCTCTCCAGCCGCAACACGCTGCTGGCTGACAGCGAGAGAGCCATTGCGCCCAACATCTATAAGGCATTGAAGAAGAGCGTCAAGTACAGCAAGACGCACACGGTGGAGGAGACGAAGCAGAAGGCCATCAGCGACATCAACGCTGTGGAGGGTCTCGAAGTGCAGTACTACGACATCGTGAATGCCCTCACCCTTGAGAGCGTCTCTTCATGGGACGATGCCGAGCACATCCAGGGCTGCATCACGGTGTTCTGTGGTGCCACCCCCATCCGACTTATTGACAATATCAACTACAAATAACAGAGGGAAATGCAGATAGAAGTACTGAAATCCAAGCTGCATTGCGTGAAGGTGACGGAAGCCAACCTCAACTACATGGGCAGCATCACCATCGACGAAGACCTGATGGATGCCGTCGGACTCATTGCCGGCGAGCGTGTCTATGTGGTCAACAACAACAACGGCGAACGCTTCGACACCTATGTAATCAAGGGTGAACGTGGCAGCGGATGCCTCTGCCTGAATGGTGCTGCAGCACGAAAGGTGCAGGTGGGCGACATCGTCATCGTGATGTCATACGCCCTCATGGACTTTGAGGAAGCCAAGACTTTCACCCCAAAAATTGTCTTCCCCGACCAGAACACGAACAAACTCATCTGACTTCGTGAAAAAAATCCTTTTCATTTGTCACGGTAACATCTGCCGTTCGCCAATGGCAGAAGCCATCATGCGTAAGTTGGTGAAGGAGAGAGGACTGGAGCATAAGTATGAAATTGATTCTGCAGGTCTCATCAGCTATCACCAAGGCGAAGGTTCCGACCCACGCATGAAGTATCACGCCAAACGGCACGGGTATCTTCTCACACATATTTCACGTCCTGTGCGAGCAATTGATTTCGACCTCTTCGACCTCATCGTCAGCATGGACGACAGCAACTGGGAACGCCTGCACCGATTGGCTCCAACGGTGGAAGCCGAAACAAAAATTGTGCGTATGACAGACTATTGCCAAACGCACATAATAGATCAAGTTCCCGACCCCTATTATGGTGGTGACCAAGGTTTCGAGAACGTGATAGAGATATTGGAAGATGCTTGCGCAGGTCTTCTGGAAGAATTAGAATCGGAATCCGAAGGTAGCCATCAGCTGTGAGCGGTTGGCATCAATCTTGGTAGGCTTCAGATCGACTTCGTCGAACGCATAGAAGTCACCCTTCTGTGCCTGATATTGCCATGCGAGATCCACATAGCCACCCTTGTAGCGATAGCCTAAACCAAGTGTGAAGCGGTTGATGTTGCCCCAGTTGGTGTAGTCAGTCTCTGTGTAAACGCCATCATATCCGATGGTGCGATAAGCATCTTTCTTGAACGGAGAGGAAACGAAGTTGTAACCCACACGGAAAGAAAGTTCCTCGATAGGCTTGAACTCGGCACCCACCTTCAGGGTGTGCTGTCCACGAAGTGTCTGCTCCATGATCCTGTTCTGGTTGCGGAAATAGTCGGAGTTGTAGCCGTCCACCTCGCTGTAGTGCATGGTGCTCATATCCTGGAACTCATACTCAGCGCCGATGGCAAAGCAATTGCCAATGGTGTGTCCGAGGCTGACGCCAAACTTCCAAGGTGTGCGGAAACGATAGTCGTACTCACCATTGTTGCCAGAAGACAAGAAGTTGTCGTTCAGGAAGAGATCAGAACCATTGGCATCTGTCAAACGATACCAAGTGGGAGTGTGAATCGTAACACCGAAACGGAAGGGGCTTTCCTCG
>JAGAAZ010000129.1 GCA_017614895.1 Bacteroidaceae bacterium
CTAAAACATCACAATTATGAAAAAGTTCATCACCATCGCTCTCGCAGCAGTTATCGCCATCAGTGCAAGCGCAAAGAAAGTTAACACAGCAGTGTTCAACTCAGTAAAGGTCAACGCACCTGTTCACCTGGTCATCGTTCCCGGCAGAGAGTATTCAGTGGACGTCAACTCTCGCGAAACAGGCCTCGCATCAACCATCTCCTGGAGCATCAAGAACGGCGTGCTCAACATCTCAGCACGTGATCTCGAAGCCCTCGAACAGGCAGGCGGCACCGTGGATGTCATCGTATCAGCTCCACGTGGTGTTGATTACCAAATCGGTCAGGACATGCAGGAGGCATCCAGCAGCAAGCATCGCGCAAGACCCAACTTCCGTCGCCATCGCCGCTAAACCAACCTTCGCATCATTTTCTCTTTAATCATACAACATCATTAAGAAGAGGAGGCATCCGATCGGAGCCTCCTCTTTCTAGTTGATTAGTCCATTGCCTCGGCGATGGTCAGGTCGAAGGGGGTGGTGATTTTGATGTTCTCGCGGTTGCCGGGGACGAGGGTGACGGGGTGTCCGAAGCGTTCGACGACGGAGGCATCGTCGGTGAAGAAGTCGGTGTAGGGTTGCTCGTAGGCTTGGCGGAGAAGGGAGGAGGAGAAGACTTGGGGGGTCTGGACGAGGCGGTAGTCGGAACGGGGAACGGTCACACTTTTGCCATCGACCAGGTGGCGAACTGTCTCCACCACTTCGACGACAGGCACGACGGCTTCAGAACGGGCGGCTTCTTCGTAGGTGGCACGGATGGTGTCGAGAGAAACGAAGGGACGCACACCATCATGTACGCCAATCAGAGTGGCATCGGGAGAGACAAGGGCGAGTCCATTTTTGACGGAGTGGAAACGGGTTTCACCTCCATTGGCGAGGGTGTAGGGCTGTGAGAAATGGTACTCATCACAGAGCGTGCGCCAGTAGTCCTGCTGACTTTCGGGCAGGACGAGCACCACCTGCATCGAGGCGTCGTATTGGAGAAAACGCTCGATGGTGCGCATGAGGATGGGTTTGCCACCAACGGGCAGGAACTGTTTGGGAATGTCACCTCCCATACGAAGTCCCTTACCACCTGCTACGATGATGACGGCATTCATAGGTCGTTATACATCATGCCCTGTCGGAGTTGGTCAGCTACGGCTTTGCCACAGAAGTGCTCGACAATCATGTAGCCAAGTCCAAGGGCTGCTGCAGGTCCTTTGCCTGTGAACATCAGACCGTCACGCTCCACGAGGGCAGCGGTGTAGTCGGCACCCACGAGGTAATGTTCACAACCTGGGTAGCAGGTCATCTTCTTGCCTTGGGAAAGTCCGAGGTTGCCAAAAACGAGTGGTGCAGCACAGATGGCTGCGAGTGCCTTGCCTGCAGCATGATGAGCGAGGATGACCTTGCGAAGTCCCTCGTGGGCATTGAGGTTGGTGGAACCTGGCATACCACCTGGAAGGAAGAGCATATCGGCATCTGAGTAGTCGTTGTCGGCAAACAGGGTGTCTGCCACAATACCTACCCCATGTGCACCCATCACAGTAAGTTCGTCCGTAATGGAAACGGTTGTCACGTCAAGACCTGCACGACGGCATACGTCGATAGGACCGAGGGCTTCCACTTCTTCGAAGCCAGTTGCGAGAAAAACGAATATCTTCATTAAAGTTTAGAGTTTAGAGTTTAGGGTTTAGAGTTGCGGGGTGTGAGGACACCATTTGACGAATTATCTTAGTTTGAATCGATAGGTGATGGTACCGCTTTCTGTGCGGTCGCCTTCAGAGAATCGGGATTGCTTGGCTGCAGCAAGGGCTGCATTCTTGAGGGCTGTGGACGAGGTGGTGCTGCTGGTCACTGTGGCACTGATGACAGCACCTGATGCACTCACCTGAATGGCGACATTCACAGTACCCTCGCTGTTGGAGTCGGCATAGTTGGGCTTGGCGAGATAGACGACGAGTCGATTACCCACCTTGGCTGTTGTACCCGTACCTAATCCACCAGTACCTGTCGTAGCACCCGAATTGCTGTTGCCTGTAGGCGAGCCCTGAGCACCATTGCCTGTGGTGTTGCCACTATTTCCCTTGTTACCACTACCGAAGGCACCTGCCACACGGTTGTTGGCAGCTGCTGCGGCTTTACGGTCAGCCTCAGCTTTTTGACGGACCTCTTCCTCTGCCTTACGCTTTGCCTCTGCTTCTGCCTTCCGACGAGCCTCTTCGGCAGCACGCTTCTTGGCAGCCTCTTCAGCAGCCTTCTTGCGAGCAGCTTCCTCAGCAGCTTTGCGTTTCGCTTCTGCTTCTGCCTTGATACGGGCTTCCTCTGCTGCTTTCTTGCGAGCAGCTTCTTCAGCAGCACGTTTCTTGGCTTCCTCTGCAGCCTTCTTCTTCGCTTCCTCTGCTTTCTTTGCCTGTTCGGCTGCTATGGATTTCTCCTGATCTTGTGTGATGAGAGGTTTGGCAGGTTGCGGTTTGGGAGCAGGAGTAGGCTTGGGCTCTTGCTTGGGTGCTGGAGGGGGAGCCACAGGAACCTCCTCTGCATCATCGGATGACTCGGAATTTTCCGAAGACTCTGAATTTTCAGCAGAGGTTTCTGCTGGTAATCCACCAAGGTCTTCGCCTCCAGCATCTTCGACCATTCCCAAGAGCACAGGCACACCATCCTCCTTGTCCTTGTCGGGATGCGCCACAGAGAGCGTCAGGACGGCAAGGAGAAGCACGATGGCCACATGCACCAGAATGGATATGATGCCAGCCTTTACCTTATCTTTCTTGGGAGAATTGTCATTCATTTTGTGATGGTGGTCGTGTGGCAAGAACCATCTTGAAGTGGTTCTCGTTGGCTATACTGAGAATTTCAACGATATTCCGATAGGGCACAGCCTCATCGGCATAGAGGGACACGAAGAGTTCGGTGGAGTCCGTCACCTGCGCATTCAGTACCTTGGGCAATTCCTCCAGCGTAACAGGTTCTTCCTGATCGTTGCCAGCGGCAGCATAGAGGTTGAGGTCTTTATCGATGACCACGCGTGCCGTCGCCTTCACCGTCGTCTGCTTCTTGCCTTGTGGCAGGAGCACCTTGATGGCATTGGGCGACACCATCGTGCTCGTAATCATGAAGAAGATGAGCAGGAGGAAGATGATGTCGGTCATGGACGCCATGTTGAACGTCGGGCTGACCTTTGTACGTCGCTTAAACATAGGCTACTCTCCTTCGCTGACGATATCCATGAAAGTAAGTGACTTCGCCTCAATCTCGTTCACCACACCGTCAATCTTCGCCACGAGATAGTTGTAACCAAAGAGGGCGATGATGCCGACCACCAAACCACCGACTGTGGTGATCATGGCCTGATAGATGCCACCCGAGAGGAGGCTGATATCGATATTGCCACCAGCATTGCTCATCTGCCAGAACGCCTCGACCATACCGATGACCGTACCCAAAAAGCCAATCATGGGTGCACCACCAGCAATGGTAGCCAAGACAGGCAGACGCTTCTCCATCGTGGCAATCTCGAGGTTGCCCGTGTTTTCGATAGCGGTCTGAATCTCAGAAGCAGGCTTGCCGATGCGGCTGATACCACGCTCAATCATGCGAGCAGCAGCCGTGTTGGTGTTGCGACAATAGTTGATGGCTGATTTCACATCGTTGTTCTTCATATAGTCGCGGATGCGATCCATAAAGAGCTTATCATCCTTGCCTGCACTACGGATGGCAAGGAAACGCTCAACGAAAATGTAAACGGCAATGACAGAAAGGACGGCGAGGACAATCATAATCCAACCACCTTTCGATGCGAGTTCAAGAATGCTGAGTTCTTCCATAATGTGTTAGGTGTTAGTATAAAATATCAATTAGGAGTTACTTTTCTGTGCCCAAGATACTCTTTATCAATTTAAAAGATGTACCTTTGCACTGCAAAAGTACGACATTTTTCGTACACCACACAAATAAAAACTCTTAAATATGACTAAAAAGCTCAAGTTTGCCCTCTTTGGCAACGTACATCAGGAGCGAAAGAGTGCTGCCGTGCAAAAATTCTTCGCTATTGCTGCTGAAAGAAAAGCGGAACTTGCTATGCCCGAACCGTTTTTCCTCTTTCTGCGCGACAACCTCAAGATCCATGTGCCAGAATGTGAGATCATCAGAGACAACCAGTTCACGGCTGACTACGTAGTGTGCATGGGTGGCGACGGCACCTTCTTGGATGTGGCAAGTCGTGTGGGTGACAAAGAAATCCCCATCATCGGCATCAACACAGGCAGATTGGGTTTTTTGGCCAGTTTCTCGCCCGACCACATCGAGGAGACGATGGCGGACATCTACGCTGGCAACTTCGGGGTGGAAGCCCACAGCGTGCTGAACATCTCCTGTGACGAGATGGAACTGAAGGACTACCCCTTTGCACTGAACGAGATTGCGATCCTGAAGCATGATATCTCATCGATGATTTCCATCCATACGGACATCAACGATGAATACCTGACGACCTATCAGGCAGACGGACTCATCATCGGCACGCCCACAGGCAGCACAGCGTATTCCTTGAGTGTGGGCGGTCCCATCATCGTGCCCCAGAGTGAGACCATCAGCCTTACGCCTGTGGCTCCACACAGCCTGAACATGCGTCCACTGGTGGTGTGCGACAACAGCGAGATATCCCTCCGCGTGGAGAGCCGAAGCAACAGTTTCCTCATCTCACTCGACGGACGCAGCCAAAGCTATCCTGACAACATCCACCTGCGCATCAGAAAGGCACCCTACAGCGTGAAAGTGGTGACACGACAGGGACAAAGCTTCTTCTCCACATTGAGGAAGAAGATGATGTGGGGAACGGACAGTAGAGGGTAGGTGTGAGGTATGAGGTAAGAAGTAAGAGGTGAGAGGTGTGAGGTTAATGGGGCAGTAGGACGACGCCCTCTTTCTTCATGCCGTCGATCTTGATGACAATGGGTGAAGAGAAACGGACGTGGCGAACGTGTTCCGTTTCTTCAATGGCAGGAAGGGCATTGAGAACGGATTGCTTGTAGATGCCGTCATCCATAAAGTCGTTGATGGTGAAATAGCCTACACCCATGCTGGTGAGATTCTGGAAGAAATGCGTGCCCTGACTGGGATCTACACGGAAATTGCGAAGACCAGCTTCCACAATGACTTTTGCAGCCGAGATATTGGGCCACTTGACAGGAATGCCTAACCAAGAATCGCTGGAGCCCCATCGTCCTGGACCCACCAACACATAATTCTCTCCCCGTTGCAGGAAACCACGATTGATGCGTTCGATTTCCTCAGCAATCGTCGGGTTGTTGGCGGCGCTATAATCTTCCGTCTTGACATAGACCACATCACAAATCTCATTGACCACACCGTGACCAATGGCGTTGTGGCTACGCAGCAGGCAGGCATCGTCTGCAATCAACGTGATGTCCTCATCCAATTGCATCTGATTATCCACCATCGGACGGATCTGCAAGAGGTAGAACTCGCCCGTCTTGTCATCGTGGAGATTGACAGCAAACTCAATCTCAACAGGACGTGCCATTTCTTTCTGTCCATAGTACAGCACCTTCTGCAAAAGTTCGGGCAGTGGGAAAACACCATTCTGCAACACCCCAGAGAAGGAAATAATCTTGCGGTTCTTCCCCTCATAGTAACCATCATAGATGCACTGGTCGTATGGGTCAAACGTGGAGACAATCCACTTGAGGGAACCATCGTGATCAGCATCTCGCACCGTCACTTTCTTGAGGTTGAAGGCATCATCCACCTGGAATGCCAATGCACCCCCGGTTTCATTCTGTTCGCTCTCTTCCACATCCAGGGCATAGAACTTCGTCTGTGTTTCCCTCAATGCAATCTCCATCTCACTTGTCTGCAGCACCTTGTCAGGATGATGAGGGCAGACACGCAGGCAGAGACCTCCATCCACGATGTACTTACCCAAACCAAGCGCCAACTCCACAATGCCCTCATCGGCTGTCTCGTCGCCAATGGGATAGTAGTTGATGCTGCGCCCCACACCTGAAATGGTGGGATAGAAGCCACTCTCGTACTTCTGTCCGACCACCTCCTGAAGAATGACCGCCATTTTCTCCTGGTCAATCACATTGGAGGTAGCAACCATATAGTCTTTCGATGCTCGATAGAAGACGCTGGCATAGACGCTCTTGATGGCATTGGACAGCATCTCGAGCCGCACGTACTTATCGTTGGCTCGTGGTATCATGTAGGTGGAATAAATGCCTGCGAAGGGCTGGTAGTGGCTATCCTCCAACAAGGAAGAGGAACGGATGGCCACAGGACCATTGACCACATCCATAAAAGACATGAGGTCGTCAGCCAACTCCTCTGGCAACCTTCCATGCAGGAAATGCTGCAGGATTTCCTCATCGGGAATATCAGAAAGTGCCACCTCATAGAGTCCGTTCGACTCCATGAAACGGTCGAAGATGTCGGTACAGAGCACCACCGTCTTGGGAATTTGCACCGTCGCATTCTCAAACTCGTTGAGGTCGGTGCGTCGCTTGATGATGTTGTCAAGGAACGCCAGGCCCCTACCCTTTCCTCCCAAGGAGCCTTCGCCAATGCGGGCAAACTGGCTGTAACTGTCGAAGCGGTCACGATGGAAGATAGCTACCACGCCCTGATTCTTCATCTTTCGATAACTGACAATGGCGTCGAAGATATATTGACGATGGGCATCCACGTCGGTCTCCACTTTCCACGTGATCTTCTTCAGGAACTCAGCCACAGGGAAGATGGCACGGGAAGCCAACCAACGCGACACATTATTATGACGCAAGTGGTAACTGAGCGAACCAGCAGGCAGGGTGAAGATATTGTCCTGCAACTCCTTCAGATTGTGGACACGCCCCACCTCCTCCATCGTGTCAGGATTGCGGAAGATGAAATCACCAAATCCAAAATGCTTGGAGAGCAGATCCTTGATGTCCTGATTGATTTTCTTGGAGTTCTTGTCAATGAAGGCCGCTTTGCACTGGTCTGCGTAGGGTTTCTTATCCGTCTCGCTGGAATTGAGCACCAGAGGTACGTATTCATCCACTTCACGGATGGCACGCAGCAACTTAAAGCCTGCCAATTCGTCTTTTTCCTTGCTGTCGGCAAGCATGGGGAAACGGCAGTCGCTGATGACGCCCAAGACATTGTCGCTGTATTTCGAATAGAGCGCCCAAGCCTCCTCGTAGGAACGTGCCAAGACAATCTTGGAGCGTCCACGCATACGCAGCATCTCCAACTGCGAGTTCAACGCCTCTGTTGCGAACTCCAGACTCTGCTGCAGGACAAACTGGTAGAGATTGGGCAAAAGGGAGGAATAGAAACGGATGCTGTCCTCGACCACCAGAATCATCTGCACACCTGCCGCCAAGTCGTTCTCCAGATTCATCTTGTCCTCAATCAGTTTGATGATAGACAGCAACAGTTCCGTGTTACCTAACCAGCAGAACACATACTCGAAGGCGCTGAGATCTTCGTTCTCCATACGACGGGTGATACCATGCGAGAAGGGGGTAAGCACCACGATGGGCAAGGCTGGAAACTCGGTCTTGATGCCTCTGGCAATATCGAACACATTATTATCAGAAGTTCCAGGCATACAGATGACAAGGTCGAACTTGGTTCTTCCGATCAATCCTGCCGCATCCTCCTGCGAGGCAGCACGAAAGAAGCGAGGTGGATAGCGCAAACCCAGCTTTGCATACTCATCAAAAATCTTTTCATCCACACGTCCATCATCTTCCAGCATGAACGCATCGTAAGGATTCGCGATGATCAGCACGTTGAACACGCGCTTTTGCATCAAATCCACAAACTTGGTCTCGCGAAGCGTAGGATATTTATTCTCGACATTTGCCATATAGATGAATGCACAAAGATATTTCTGTTTGCAAAGATATACAAAAATGTTGAAACAAAAAAGAAGTTCCAAGCATTTCTGCTCAGAACTCCTTTTCTTGTTATCTTGTCACCTCATTTGAGGTAAAACGTCACCTTGACGGTAGCTTGAGGTACCAAGGCTTACCAGCCATCTTAGTAGTCGTCTTATACTTCTCTTCGATGTAAGCAGGCATGGTGATAGTTGTACCGATAGAGGCACCGCCCATCTCCTGCATCTGATAACGCATGATGTCGTAGAAACGATAGCCCTCGAACACACCTTCCAAAGCTTCCTCATCAAGGATGAGCTGAGCGACACGAGCCTGACGCTTGGTGCGGATAGAGCTTGATGCCAGATAAGAAGCATTGTAAGTGTCAACACTGTCCTTTCTTGCAATATTCACAGAGTCTGCCCATGCGTTGAATGCAATCACGCGGTCATACTCTACAGAATCCTCATGCGTAGAGTTCTTGCTCAAACGTGGAACTTCTTCCAATTCAATATCCTCCACATAAGACTTCAAGCCCTTCTTGGTATCTTCGTCATCCAGATAATACTTCTCATTGTATTCTGTATCACCACTACCCATAGAATGGATACCAATCTGGATAGCTTCGCCACCTTCTGTTGTTCTGTTTGGATTCATTTGATCCAAAGGAACGATTACATAAGTAGCAAACACATCAGAACTCCAAATGGCTGCCGTACCTGTTGCCTGCTTCTTGAGCGCATCATCTGTGAACTTTGGTTCCTGAACGGTGAAGCCCAAAGAGGTAATCAAGCAAAGGCGATCGAACTCATCCTGAGAAATGATGCTACGATTCATCATCGTATAGTAGGAAAGACCATACTTCAGGATTGCGAAAGCCGTCTCTGGGAAACCAGCACGGTTCAATGCTTCAGCAAAGTGCAGATAAAGGATGTTATTACGGAAGTATGGGATAGCCTTCAGATAAACATTACCGTCAGTTCCTCTGTCATACTTAAAGTTCGAATAAACCATCCTATTGTAACTGCTATTCTCACGACTATTCTCTGAGTTGTCCTTCACATTATCTGGACCATCTATGATAGAATACAAACGAAGGTCGCCCTCCATGGTCTTGTACTCAGAATAGAGGTTCGGATCATGCTCGCGATAATAGATTTCAGGAAAACCGCTACTAGAAATGAACTGGCAATAATCTTGAGCCTTTGAAATGTCCTTTGCACGCTGAGAAGCCACAACAGCTGGATAATAGTTGTTGGAGTCGAGAGAGCAGAACACATTTCTCAGTTTGGATACGGTTCCATAATACTCTGAAGTCTCCATTGGAATTACACCTGCTGCTCCGCTGGATCTATAACCATCACCACTAGGCCTTTGCTCATCACGAGTTCTCCATTGCGCGCGATTATCTCTCGTGCTGATTTCCTCCTTCGGGAACGTGAAGTAGTCATGATACATACGAATGGCATTGGTATAATCGGTCTGACTACCAGTGTAAGAAGCACGCCACAGATAGAGTTCTGCCAACAGGGCACGCACAGGAATCGCCATCTCTGCATAGGTGTAACTATTGAAAGATCTGTTACCATAACTCTGACGCAGCTCATCATTCTCTGTTGCACGGAAAGTGCTCAGGTCATCAATCATATCGCTTACGATCTCAACCAGACCTGCTTTCTTGCCAGATGCGACAATATCTTCCGCATCGTCGGAAGTAAGCACAGGAGTACGAACATAAGGAACCTCGCCATATATCTTGAGCAATTCAAGATAACACCATGCACGATAACACTTCACTGAAAGGATTTCCTTTTCGTAGTATTTACGAGTACCCTGCGAATTACGCATAGAGTCAACTTTTGCCAAATAAATATTACAGCTGTTGATGACTGCATAAAAATCGGCAGGCTGATTATAGATGTTCGTTGCAGACACGTTATTCGCAGCAAGTTCCTGGAGGTCTGCTGACGAATGAAGTGGATCCACATCAACAAGGTCGGCTCTCACCTCACCCAGCAGCACTGTGCGGTCTGCCACTTTCTGCATGCACTTGATGATACCCATCACCTGATAAAGTGTGTCTTGTGGAGCGAGTTCTGTTGATACCAACGTGTTCTCAGCCGTGAACATATCCTCGCATGACACAGTGGCTGTTCCGAATCCAAGCAAAAGCAAGCCACATTTTATAATAGATTTCATTTTCATGATTGATACGAATTAGAGGTTAATCTTAACACCAAGATGGAAGCTGCGACCTGAAGACAGGTAACCAGCATCGATGCCCTGATACAAAACACTGTTGCCGCAAGAGATTTCTGGATCTGGACCCAGATACTTTGTCAGCGTGAAGAGGTTGTTGGCAGCCACCCAAAGGGTCATACCCTGAATGTACTCATTCTGGATTGGCACCTTGTAAGACAGCGTCACATTCTTCAACTTCAGATATGAACCATCCTCAATCCAACGGTCTGAGAAACGGCTATTGCCCATTGGGTCAGAATATGTAGCCTTAGGCATATCTGTCACCTGGCCTTCAGTTGTCCATCTACGAATGACAGCTGTGGTCTGGTTGATGAAGTTTGAACCACCTTCGAGCACGGCACGCTGATAGTTATAGATGTCGTTGCCTACTGAATAATTGAAGTTAGCTGCCAATGTCCAATTCTTCGTGTAGTGAAGCTTCAGACTGATGTTACCATAGATGTCTGGATTAGGATCACCAATAACGAAGCGGTCGTTCTCATTGATTTCACCATTACCATCCTTATCTACAAATTTCACATCACCTGCACCAAAGTAAACAGGATTGTTGGAGTCGTCACGAATGAACTTGCCAGCAGCATTAGCTTCCTGAGTGTCCTTATAAACACCCTCAGTCTTATAACCGTAGAAGACACCTGCACTCTTGCCTACTGCAGACAAGATGGTACCACCATAGAGAGGAGTTTCGAAAGATTCAACGCCCTGTGGCAGACGAGTCAGTTCGTTCTTATAGTGACCAATGCTTGCGCCCAACTCAACCTTGAAGTCCTTACTGTCAATCACCTTTGCATTGAATGCCGCATCAAAACCTTGGTTCTTCAGCTTACCATCGTTCGTGTAGTAAGTAGGAAGACCTGCCACATAAGCCAATGTACCCAAAGTAATCAGGTTGTTGGTTCTGGAATAGTAGTAGTTGGCTTTCAAATTCAAGCGATTTTTCAGGAAGTTACCTTCTACGCCCACATTGAAGCGGTTAGTGGTTTCCCACTGAAGAGAAGAGCTACCGATATTGCCCAAAACAAGAGATGAGTTTGCATTACCAAACATCATTTCAGATGTCATGTAAGTCAGCGTTGCGGAGTTGTCCATTGCATCGTTACCCACAGACTCGAAGCCTGCATTCAGTTTCAACATGTCAACACCACGTCCTGCTGGGAACCAATCTTCATTAGAAATGACCCAAGCACCCTGAATAGATGGGAACAATCCCCATGCTACGCCAAACATCTTCAGACCGCCATCAGCATTCTTACCGAAACGAGAAGAAGTTTCCATTGACAACTGACCAGAGAGATAGTATTTCTCCATGTAGTTGTAATCAGCATTTGCATAGTATGCCAATGTTCTCCAGTTCGTGTCAGTACCATCAATCTTACGGTTTTTGCTACCCGTGTTTGGTGTCTTATCACTACCAGTACCATCTCCATACAGATAAGAAGCTCTGTAATTGTCGTTCATAAAGCGGATACCACCGAACAAATTGACGCGATGAGCACCATTAGGAAGAATATTCCAATTTGCACGCGTGTCAGAGAAGATGGCATTGTGCTTTGAGAACATAGAATACTTAGAGTTCTCTGTCGCATCCAGATTACCAGGCAGGGTATAAGTAGGCATACCGATGATTGGAGTGAAGTAACACTCATCAAAACTACGGATGGTATAACTGAACTTTTCCGTCAAAGAGAAGTCATTTGTTGGTTCCCATGTTGGAGCAATGGAGATATTAATCATCGTACAATCGGAGTGGTTCTTGTTCTTAGCCTCACCATTTTCAAGGATAGCGACAGGGTTAGCAAGCTGAGCTCTCGTTGTATTGATGTTACCCCAGACCTCATTCAGATAATCATCAGCATCTGCAATGAAGTTTGTTACATGTCTGTCTGTAGCGAAATCATAAGGGCTCAAGAACGGAGCCTTGATGTTTGCCAAAGCACTAGGTGAAGCCAATGCCTGCAAATGTTGGTTGTTAGCCCAACCATCGCTACGCAAGTCACGTGTCACGTTCGTGTAGCTGGCATCGAACTTGGTGTAGAACCATTTGTTCAGCACAATGTCAGTGTTGAAACGTACATTGAAACGCTGCATATCATTTCTCTTCAAGGTTGACTTGGAATCGCCATAGCCTACAGAGAGGTTATACTGTGCGATATCGTCACCACCCTGGATAGAGATACCATAGTTCTGTGACCAAGCAGTTCTGGAAATCTCCTTGTTCCAATCAGTATTATTATGATACACATTATAATAATAGTAGTCTGGCTCAGAGTGCAAGAGCTTGAACTCAGTCAGCGTGGTGTTGGTGGTCTGCAAGA
>JAGAAZ010000130.1 GCA_017614895.1 Bacteroidaceae bacterium
ATTGCTCAAAGCTCAGTTCCATCAATATCCCTGATGGCATAACGACCATCAAATCCAGTACGTTCTATAATTGCGAAGCGTTGACAACCATCACACTTCCATCCAGCGTGAATTCAATCGGAGATTGTGCTTTCAGTTATTGTGATAATCTCTCCTCCATTAATATCCCGGATGGAGTGACCAATATTGGAGGACAGGCTTTCTATTATTGCCCCAAGATCAGTTCCATCAATATTCCTAATGGAATCACGATCATCAAGCAGGGCACGTTCTGTGGTTGTTATGCCTTGACCTCCATCACGCTTCCATCCAGCGTGACTTCCATTGGAAACGGCGCTTTTAGTAACTGCTTCAATCTCTCATCCATTAATATCCCGGATGGAGTGACCACTATTGGAGAATCTGCTTTCGGTTCTTGCCGAAAGCTCAGTTCCATCAATATTCCTAATGGCATAACGACCATCAAGGACCATACGTTCTACGATTGCGAAGCCTTGACCTCCATCACGCTTCCATCCAGCGTGATTTCTATCGGGAATTATGCATTCGAAAGTTGCAATAATCTTGCCTCCATTAATATTCCAGATGGTGTTACCAGCATCGGAGAAAATGCTTTCCGATATTGTTCTGGTCTCACTTCCATCACGATTCCTACAGGAGTCACTACTATCGGGTCTTATGCTTTCGAGGGCTGTTCAGGTTTCACCTCCATCACTATCCCTGCAGGAGTCACCACTATTGGGTCTTACGCTTTCAATGGTATGACTTATATATATTGCGAAGACGAAACTCCTTCTACCGTAGGAACAAACATTGTTTCGAATAATGGCATCATTTTCGTACCAGATAATGTGGTAGACGCATATCGATCTGCATGGTCAAGTTATAGCGATATTATCGTAGGAAATTCCAATCGTAATTTTACGGCTGTCACATTGAATGCTTTGCCAGATGTTTCGGCTTTGGCTGAAAAAGTTGGTGAATCCAATCTGCGTGGAATTGTGAAGCTGAAAATATCAGGCAGTATCAATAGCTACGATATGATGATTATACGCAATAAGATGATTAACCTGCGTGAGTTAGATTTGGAGAATGCGAATATTATTGCTAACGACTATCAATACTATCAAGGCTACAGTTCTCAAAACAATGTATTTGGTGGTAGTTTCTTAAGAGACACTAAGATTATGTCTGTTGTTTTGCCTACGACAGCAACAAGTATTGGAGATTATGCATTCTACCAATGTTCGAATCTTCGAAGTGTTTCTAATATGGATGGTATAACCAGTATAGGTAATAGTGCTTTCCGATCTTGTTCAAATTTAGATGGACTTCCTTCGATGAATAATCTCGAAAGAATCGGGAATTATGCTTTCCAAGATTGTTCTAAACTAACATCTATTGATTTGCCCAATAGTTTGACCTATATAGGGTATTCCGCTTTTCAGAGCTGTGGAAATCTTGAAAGTATCACTATCCCAGAGAATGTAACAACCATATATTATGGTACATTCAGTAACTGCGGTAAACTCACCTCTATTCATTTGTCACCTCAAACAACGTCTATTTTTTCTTCTGGAAACAGGACTGGAGCCTTCAAATCTTGTTCCAGCTTGACAGAATTTCGTCTGCCTCCTTATCTTCAGAGTATTGGAGATTACACATTCCAAGAGTGTGATAATTTAAAAGAAATCTATGCTTATATGGTGGATATACCAACCATCAATACCAATACTTTTAATGATTATAAGCACCAAATTCTCTATGTGCCCCAGTTCTTATATAAGAGATATTACTATGATACGAACTGGAGCCAGTTCTTGGAAGTAAGAGTCTGTGAATTGAAGCCAGGCGACTACACCTATTTCTACACCAACAGCGATGTAGTGTTTGAAGATGGTGAGCGTATTGACCAAGATACACCTGATGTGGAGATTGGTGAACAAGGTGGTATCATTGTGGAAGGTGATGATCCCCAGATTTTCGACGATGTGGAGCAGAATGTGGACGGAGAGGGAACAGGTGGATCCATTATTGGTGTAGATGACAACATCATCGTAAATAAACTGAAACTGAAATTGCAAGTGAAAGCAAGCCGTTGGATTGGTTTCAATTTCCCGTATGATGTGACGATTGCTGATTGCGAATATCCTGGTCAATATGTGTGGATTGAGTATGATGGTGAAGCTCGTGCCAATGGCAATAGCGGTTGGAAAATGGTAGAAGGGACAAAACTGTTAGCCAACAAGGGCTATATGTTTATGTCAAGCAAGAATGGCAAGCTCATCGTCACATTTGACCATCCATCATTCGGTGACGACAAACCGCACCCATTGCAATCATACGCCAGTGGCAATGCAGCCAATGCTGGTTGGAATTTCTTAGGTAATCCTTATTCGAGCTACTATGCGCTTGACGAGAGTGACTATTCCTCGCCGATCACTATCTGGAACTACTCAACCCAAAGCTATGAGGCATATCGTCCAGGTGATGACGACATCCATTTGCAGCCTTATCAGCCATTCTTTGTACAGAAGCCAGAGCATGTATATATCGTCAACTTTAATGAAAACCATCAAGAAACTTACACCCAGAGCCAGCAGACTCAGGCCAATCAGGCGAAGACACGCAAGGTGGCTGGCATCAAGCCAGAGCGTCTGCTTATCAACTTGACCATATCGGACAATGAGACAACGGTAGATAAAACTCGTCTGGTATTGAACGAGAAGGCAAGTCGCGACTACGAACTGGAGTGTGATGCTGCCAAATTTATCAGCGACCAAGCCAATGCACAACTCTATCTGTTGGAGAACGGCGTGCAGATGGCGATTGATGAGCGTCCTACAAAGGGTGACATCTGTTTGGGCTATATGGCAAAGCAAGCTGGTAAATTGCGTATTGAGGCTACACGTATGGATATGCCGCTGGCATTGGTGGACACGAAGACAGGAACGACCTTCGACCTCTCGTTGGGTGACTACGAGTTCGAGACTGAGGCAGGCACGTTTGACAAGCGCTTTATGCTCCGTCTCTCAGAAGAGGCAACAGCCATCAAGAGCCTGACGGCAAAGACCGGTGTGGCTATCGGCTTGCAGGATGGTGGTTTGAGCTTCGGAGGTGCTGAAGGCAAGAGCATCAGCATCTACAATGCAAACGGTGTGCTGATGACTCAGCAATCTGGCAATGGCTTTGTGAACTTGCCAAGCGGACTCTACCTTGTGAAGGTGGATGAGATGAGTGCTAAGATTTATGTGAAGTAAAGCCCCATGCTTATGAGACGATTATTGATAACTCTCTGTGGTCTGCTGCTGCTCTGTGTGAGCAGTATGCAGGCACAGGGTTCTTTCAACCCGACGTATCCTGCTGATCCGCAAACGCCAGTGTTCTACTATCCCCTGACGGTGAAGTGTGAACCTGCTGGAGCTGGTTATGCGAGCGGAAACGGTAGCTATGCGCCAGGCACGTCGCGCTACATTTCAACCTCTGCGTATTCGGGCTATACGTTCAACCACTGGGAACTGAACGGAGCGCCTTATAATGGAGCCAGTGGCACGTATTTCAACTATACGACGGTGGCTGGGAAAATGGACTTTGTGGCAGTATATGACTTCACGCCCAACTATCCAAGCGAACCTGTTATGAATGTAAAGAGCCGTCTGTTTCTGGCATCGGAACCAGCAGGCATTTGTACGTTCAACCGGACAAGTGGCAATTATGTGGAGGCTGACCAGTATGTGAGCGTGAATGTGACAGGCGTGGATCAGCAGTATGAGTTCACAGGATGGTGGCTGAACGGCACGAAACTAACGAGTGTGCAAGCTTTCAACCATCTGATGGGCTATCACGATGAAACATTGGTGGCACATTTCCAACTAATTCCCTTCAACCCTGCGTTTCCAGCCGACCCACAAATGGCAGCAGGGCAACCCAGCGTGCAGACCTATGTCTTGGGTGATGCTAACGAAGACGGGACAGTGGATGTGGCTGATGCCGTTGCAGTCATCAATGTGTATCTGACAGGTAACAGTAGTAATGTGAATAGTGGGGCAGCAGATGCCAATGCCGATGGTGTCATCGACATAGCCGATGCGGTCTATATTATTAATGTGTATCTAACGAATCAATAAATCGAAAGGAGATGAAAAGTACATACCAAGAACCTGAAATGAAAATCTTGTATTTGGCCACGGAGCAGTTGCTCACGTTGTCCAACCCCGATGTCGGCTATAGCGATGACCCTGTCGATGAAGAGTATGAAGCTCTCTAAAGGCAGAACGGCAGGTCTATAATAAAAAAGGCTCTTTCTCTTGTTGGAGAAGAGCCTTTTTGTAATTACATTTCAACACGTATTTGCCTCGGACTTTCTTCGCCCTAGCCAAGTACCACTCTCGTCCAAACAAGCCCCTGAAGCAAGGTAGGAGCAGCCTAGGAGCTGGGTAGAGGGTATATCAGGGACAGGTCGCTTGATTCAACGCACCATTTGTGTTTTTTGATGCTTGGATTAAACCTTTTTGTGTTTCTCGCATCAAAAAGATTGTAAATCTTTTATTCATTCATTAATTTAATCACTCTAATCTAAAAACAAAACTTATGAAGAGTTATTTGAAAACATTGGCACTTGGCGCATCACTTCTGAGCGCTACTGTTATGATGGCACAGCCTGGTGGCGGCTTCCCAGGCGGAGGTTTCCCAGGTGGCGGCTTCCCCGGTGGAGGTGGCTTTGGTGGCGGAGGTTTCGGCGGCTTCGGTGGCGACCAGAGTTCACAGGCAAAGGCTGAGTATTCGGAGAAATTCTCTGACATCAACTATGCTGGCGATGACGGACAGGTTTACCACATGCTTGACATCTATCTTCCCAAAGAGGTGAAGGACAAGTATCCAGTAGTGGTGCACATCTACGGAAGTGCATGGGGCAGTAACAGCTCTAAGGGGGCAGCTGATATCAACACAATCTGTGCAGCCCTGCTTAAGGCTGGTTATGCAGTGGTGACTCCTAACCACCGTTCTATTGCTGATGGCAAATGGCCTGCTCAGGTGAATGACATCAAGGCTGTGATCCGTTTTATCCGCGCTAATGCTGCTAAGTATAAATTCGATACATCTTTCATTGCTACCTCAGGATTCTCTTCTGGTGGTCATCTGTCAGCTGTGACAGCACTCTCTAATGGTGTGAAGGTGGCTAAGCAGGGCAATGCAGAATATGATATTGAGGGTAGCGTAGGTCCTTACACGAAGGAATCCAGCTATGTGAACGCATTCTGCGATTGGTCTGGTCCTACTGAATTGCTTCAGATGGAATGTGGCAACGCAATGGTGTTTGGTGGTAAGGGAAATACCCCAGAGGAACAGCTCATTGGTGCTCCAAAGGAGGGTAATGAGAGCAAGTTCTTGCTGCTGAGTGCATCAGGCTATATTGACAAGAACGATGTGCCTGGTTACTTGTTCCACGGTGATAAGGATTTTGTAGTAGCATCATGTGTGAGCCAGTACCTCTATGATCAGCTGCAAAAGGCTGGTGTGGAGAGCTACATCGTTCGTGAACCAGAAGGTGGTCACGGCATGGGCATGTACTCAGAAGAGAACCTCAAGAAGATGGTGGACTTCCTCAACAAGGTACGTGCATCTAAGAAATAAGAGAGAGAAAACGGGAAAGCCCCTCCGCATCGTGTGGAGGGGCTTTCTTTATTTTTTGCCCCTGCTTTTCTTCGAAAAAACATGGAACGCTTTGGTTATTTTTTGAAAAAGTGTACCGTTGGCTTCGCCGAAAGTACTCTCGTTCGACAATAAAAAGAAAAAGGGTTTTTCTTTTTGTATTGTTCTCACTTATTCGTACCTTTGTGGCGAAATCACAAAAATATAAAATTGAAAGACAATGGAAATCAATAGTTGGTTTGAATGCAAGGTGAAGATGGACGTGATGCAGGACGACGGTACTACGAAACCGCAGACGTTCATCTATCTGGTGGATGCGCTGAACTTTACTGAGGCGGAGTCGAGAATCATTGAAGAGGTGAAACCTTTTGCTCACGGCAATTTGGACGTGACGGACATCAAGCGTGTGAAGTATGCAGAAATCTTCACGAGCGACAGCGATGTAGCTGATAGATGGTACAAGGTGCGTTGCCTCTTCATTACTATCGATGAAAAGACACAGACAGAGAAGGAGATTGTTAATAACATGCTGGTGCAGGCAGGCACCTTCCACGATGCTGTGGAGGGTTTTGTCAAAGGCATGAAAGGCTCTCTGATGGACTATCGTATTGCCAGTGTGCAGGAGACGAAAATCATGGATGTGTTCCGTTATGTGGCACGAGAGAAGAAAGAAGTATGATTAGCGAGAATTTGCAGAAAATCAGAGCGACGCTGAAGCCTGAAGTTCGTTTGGTGGCTGTTTCGAAGTTTCACCCTGTAGAGGCGTTGCAGGAAGCTTACAACGCAGGACAACGCATTTTTGGCGAGAACCATGTGCAGGAACTCGTGGCAAAGGAGGCTGTGCTTCCGAAGGACATCGAATGGCATTTCATCGGACACTTGCAGACGAATAAGGTGAAGTATATTGCACCCTTCGTAAGTCTCATACATTCAATGGATTCACTCAAATTGATGAAAGAGATAGACAAGCAGGGACAGAAGTGTGGAAGAGCGATCGATGTCCTCTTGCAGATTCATGTGGCAGCAGAGGAGACCAAGTTCGGATTCACCCCTGAAGAGGTGGTGCAGATGTTGGATGAAGGAGGATGGAGAAACTATACTCATGTACGCGTAGTGGGATTGATGGCGATGGCGACCAACACGGACAATGAGGCTCAGATAGCCCAAGAATTTGACATTGTGCAACGTCTTTTCTACACCCTGAAAGCGGATTACTTTGCCGATAAGCCCGAATTCAAAGAACTCTCTATGGGTATGAGTGGCGACTATCTGATTGCTCAGGCACATGGTAGCACAATGGTCAGAGTGGGGAGCATGATTTTCGGAGCACGGAATTATAATACAACACAATGGCAGCAATCAACCTGAATGATAAACGACGCGATGTGGCAAGAGACATCTGCCGCATCTATGATGTGACCCTCAGTGTGGAGGCTCTACATGCCTTTGCCAACATCCTTGTACCCATGAAAGTGTTGCGTGGACATAAGTTGGTTGACGAAGGGGATGAGTGCAACAGCATGTTCTATGTTGAAAGGGGAATGGTGCTGCAATATTACAAGAAGAACAATACCACCGTCACCGAACACATCAGTCATGAAGGCGATATGGTCATTTGCATCGAGAGCTATTTCTTACGTGAACCCTCCCGAATTGTGGCATCTACCATCGAACCTAGTGTGGTGTACGGTATTCCGCGCGATGCTATGGAAACACTTGCCAGTCATACCTTTGAAGTGTGCAAGCTCATCTTCGCCATCTATCAGCGTTCCCTCATCATTTCCCAGCGCAAGGCAGATGTCCTTCGTTTCGAGACAGCCAAGGAACGCTACATCCGCACGATGCGTGAAAACCCGGAGATTATCCGTCGTGCACCTCTTCACAATGTGGCATCCTTCCTTCAGATGACACCAGAGACATTGAGCCGAGTGAGGGCACAAGTGACTGAAGAGGGAATCAAATAAGGGGTGATTTAGTTGACCTGGTTGACAGGTTCTCCGTCTAAATACGCTCTGACATTCTCAGTACAGATATTAATCAATCGCTGTCTCGCTTCACGTGTTGCCCAGGCAATATGTGGAGTGAGATAGCTGTTTTTGGCGGATAAGAGAGGATTGTCGGCAGATGGTGGTTCCGTGGTGAGCACATCAGCACCATAGGCAGCGAGTTGGTCGCTATTGAGGGCTTCGGCTACGGCTGCATCATCTACGAGTGGTCCTCTTCCTGTGTTGATGAGGATGGCGGAGGACTTCATGGTGGCGAGACGTTCGGCATTGACCAGATGCAGGGTGTCATCGGTCAAAGGACAATGAAGCGACACGATGTCGCACTGTTCAAAAATGGTGTCGAGGTCTGCAGCCTTGATGCCGTAGGGGAGGTCATCCTCATCTTTTGAGGTGTAGGCAAGCACTTGGAGTCCGAAACCTGTGGCGATGCGGGCCGTTGCCATACCTGTGTTACCCAATCCGATGATGCCCATCTTCTTGCCGTTCAGTTCGAAGAGGTCGTGGTCAAGATAGCAGAAGTCGGGTGAGTTGGTCCATCTGCCGCTACGATTTTCGATAGCATAATAATCCACGTGGCTGACGATGTTGAGGAGATGGCAGAAGACCATCTGCGCTACACTCTCAGTAGAATAGGCTGGGATGTTGGTCACCACGATATTCTGACGGCTTGCCACTTCGAGGTCCACGACATTGTATCCTGTGGCCAATACACCGATATATTGCAGGCGGGGTAGCATATTCAACACGGAGGCATCGAGGACCACCTTGTTGGTGAGCACCATTTCAGCCCCCTTGCATCGTTCAATCACTTCATCAGGCGAAGTGCGTTCGTATGCCTCCACCTCTGCCAGTTCGTTCAACCCGTTCCAAGTCAATTCGCCTTGGTCAACTGTATATGCGTCAAGTATAACTATTTTCATAAGTCAATGTTTTCGCTGCAAAATTAGTCAATATTCGAGAAAAAAGCATTATCTTTGCACGATATTTTATCGAAGATGGCAGAAAATACCCCAAATACTTCCATAGATAGTGCCAAAGAAAGTGATGCGACCTACGACCACGTGATTAAATACACGGGTTTGTTTGGTGGTGTTCAGGGCATCATGATGCTTGTTTCTGTGGCAAGAAACAAGATTGTATCGGAGTTGTTGGGACCTTCTGGATTGGCGATTATCAATCTCTTCAACAATGCCATCAAGCTGATCAACCAATCCACAGATTTTGGTATTTCCTTCAGCGCTGTCAAGCATGTAGCAGAACTTTTTGACCACGGGACGGAAGAGGAGGTGAGGAACTTTGTGCGCACAGTTCGTACCTTCTGCTTGATGGCAGGTCTCTTGGGCATGTTGATTTGTCTGGCATTGTGTCAGCAGATTAGTTACTGGACATTTGATAGTTATGACTACACCTGGCACTTTGCTGTGCTGTCGATCGTAGTGTGCATGTTGACGGTGCAGGGTGGTGAGATGGCGATTCTGAAGGGTCTGAAGAAATTGAAGAAAGTGGCAGTTATTGCTGTGTTTGGGGCGATTGCTACATTGGTCATTTGTGCACCCATCTATTATTTCTGGAGGATTGAAGGCATCGTCTATTCGTTGGTGCTGTCGGGTATGGCTGTATTGGCGATTCATCTGCATTATTCCAACAAAGTGATTCCTTGGCGTGTGTCCATTTTCTCCAAACAGGAATATGCGAACGGCATTCCGATGGTGAAGCTGGGCATAGGTTACATCATTGCAGGCATCTTCGGACAGGGGGCTGAATACATCATCCGAACCCTTATTCTCCGATTTGGCGAATTGGCAGATGTGGGACTTTACACCAGTGGATACACGTTGGCTGTCAGTTATGCCAATCTCGTGTTTGTGGCGTTCGAAGCTGACTATTTTCCACGACTTTCAGCCTCGCAGCATGATCCCCAACGGATGAATCAGACCATCAATCAGCAGATAGAGGTAGGTACGTTGTTGATGGCACCGCTCCTTACACTCTTTGTGTTGGCGATGCCGATTCTTGTGCCGTTGCTGTTCTCCTCGAAGTTTGTCGATGCTGTGCCGATGGCAATTTGTGCATCCTTCTATATTTTCTTCAAGGCACTCACCTTGCCGACAGCCTATTTGGCTTTGGCAAAGGGTGATTCACGCATGTACATGATGACGGAGTTGGTCTATGACATCTTCATTGCCTTTGCAATACCATTCGCTTTTAAGTGGTGGGGACTCGAAGGTGCTGGCTGGGCATTGTCTGTAGCAGGCTTCCTGGATATGGTGCTCATTCACACGTTGTATAGTATCACTTATGGCTATCGCATGGAATGGCGCAAGCTGAAGCTCTATGTCGCTCAGTTTATCTGCTTTGCTGTAGCTGTTGTTTTCGCTCTCCATGAGAATCCTTGGATGAAGGTCATCACGGCTGTGATGCTGGTGGCTTCGACTTGGATATCCTTTGCGGTCTTGAAGAATGAAACGAACATCCTTCCTAAATTGAAAAATAAATTATGGCGGAAGTGACAGTCTTGACAGCGGTGTATAATGCAGAGCGTTATCTGCGTCCGTGTCTGGATTCACTCAAGAACCAGACGCTGACCGATTGCCAGTTCATTTGCATTGACGACTGCTCCACCGATGCCTCTTATGCCATCTTGCAGGAATATGCACGGGCAGACCAACGCTTTCAGGTGCTGCGTACACCCGTCAATAGCGGTCAGGCAAAGGCGCGTAACTTGGGCATTCAGTTTGCGAAGGGAAAGTATATCGCCATGTTGGATGCCGATGACTGGTATGCATCCGACACCTTGGAACAGTCCTGTCGCACGTTGGAAGAGACGGGTGCCTCCTGTGCTCTGATGGAGTTGATGATGCACTACGAGGAGGATGGACGTGAAGAGCTTTATCCCATCCGTAGCACCCAAACCGAATGGAGTGGGGAAGAGGCTTTCCGATTGAGTCTCGACTGGTCTTTGCATGGGGTGTATGTGGCGACAGCAGACCTCTATAAGCGTTTCCCGTACGATGATAGTTGCCGACTCTACAGCGACGACAACACTACACGCCTGCATTACCTTAATTCCACTCAGGTGGTGCGCAGTCAGGGACGTTACTACTATCGCAAGCATCCTGCCTCTATGACAACAGCCTGTTCCATCCGTCGTTTCGACTATATGCCTGCCAACCTCTCCATGAAGCGTCAGCTGGAGGCACTTGATTTGACTGACAAGCAGGGCATCCTCGACTTCTACGAGCGTCATCGCTGGCTCAATCTCGTCGATTGCTATTGGTATTACCGTCAGCATCGTGATGAGTTTAACGCCACCGAGCATCAGGAGATTCAGGCACTTTTCACACGGATGCTTCAGACCATCGAACTTCAACGTCTCCCTTGGTCACTCAAAGGTAAGTTAGGATACTATCCCTTTCCTTCCTATCGCACCTTCAGCTTCTGGGAAGACCTCTACTTCCGTTTACGCGAACTCTTGGGACGCTGATTCTATTGATTTAAATTTCGCAAGCTCCACTTTCTTGGAGTTAAAGAAGTTAAAAGGAGTTAGAGGAGTTAAAGCCGAATGTTATGTTGGTGTAAACACTCCTCTCCACAGTTGACTGAGTATCGGCTTTAACTCCTATAACTCCTATAACTCCTGAGCGAAGCGGTTACTTCCGTATCGTATACAAAACAAAAAAGGAGGTCTCACTTGTTGTGAAGCCTCCTTTGTGCTATGTTGAAGTATCTCTTACTTCTTGTTCTTCATCACAGCCCAGCGGTTCATGAACTTATCGACACGACCTGCAGTATCGACGAGCTTAGCCTTACCTGTGTAGAATGGGTGAGAAGTTGAAGAAATTTCAATCTTGATGAGTGGATACTCCTGACCTTCGAACACTTCTGTTTCGTTGCTCTTGGCAGTGGAGCGTGACAGGAACATATCGCCGTTAGACATGTCCTTGAAGATCACTGGGCGATAGTTGTCTGGGTGAATACCTTTTTTCATTGTTGTCTTTTTGTTTTATACAGTCAATATACTACTGCTGGTGTAACAAATTGTTTAATCTCTATTTGCTTTATTGAAAAGCGGTGCAAAGGTACGACTTTTTATCATACGGACAAAACAAAAAGGGGGATTTTTTATCTTTATCCACGAAAAAGTACCCTGAAAAGCAAAAAATCTCTAAACTCTAATCTCTAAACTCTAAACTTTTTCGTAACTTTGCAGTCGTTTTCAAGAAACACACATTTTTTAATTCATAATATCAGATTTAGTTATGATTAGTTACAAAGAACTTGGTCTCGTGAACACTCGCGAGATGTTTAAGAGAGCTGTTGCAGGTGGTTATGCTATTCCAGCTTTCAACTTCAACACTATGGAGCAGATGCAGGCTATTGTGATGGCTGCAGTTGAGACAAAATCTCCAGTAATCATGCAGGTGTCAAAGGGCGCACGCAACTATGCGAACGGCACTATCCTCCGCAACCTCGCTAAGGGTGCTGTGGAATACGCTAAGGAACTCGGTTGTGAGCATCCTGAAATCGTTCTCCACCTTGACCACGGTGATAGCTTCGAGCTCTGCAAGGACTGTATCGACAACGGTTTCTCTTCTGTGATGATTGACGGTTCTTCACTCCCATACGAGGAGAACGTTGCTCTCGCAAAGAAGGTGGTTGACTATGCTCACCAGTTCGACGTGACTGTTGAGGCAGAGCTGGGTGTCCTCGCTGGTGTTGAGGATGAGGTTGCTTCTGCTGAGTCTCACTACACTAAGCCTGAAGAGGTGATTGACTTCGCTACTCGCACTGGTTGCGACTCTCTCGCTATTTCTATCGGTACTTCTCACGGTGCTCACAAGTTCACTCCAGAGCAGTGCACACTCGTGAACGGCGTTCTCGTTCCACCACCATTGGCATTCGACATCCTCGCTGAGATCGAGAAGAAGCTTCCTGGCTTCCCAATCGTTCTCCACGGTTCTTCTTCAGTTCCTATGGAAGAGGTTGAGACCATCAACAAGTATGGTGGCAAGCTCGATGCAGCTATCGGTATTCCAGAGGAGCAGCTCCGCAAGGCTTCTAAGTCTGCTGTTTGCAAGATCAACATCGACTCTGATTCTCGTCTCGCCATGACTGCAGCTGTGCGCAAGCACCTCGCTGAGCATCCTGGTGACTTCGACCCACGTCAGTACTTGAAGCCAGCTCGTGAGAACATGAAGAAGATGTACATCCACAAGATTGTGAATGTGCTCGGTTCTGATGGCAAACTCGCTCAGTAATCTTTCGTTTAAGTAAACATTGAAAAATGAATAATTTGCTACCGTTGTGAAGGGTCATTCTTTGACCATACACACGGTAGCAAATTTTTTCACCTCACACCTCTCACCTCATACCTCTAAACTCTCTCTCGTGTTTCGCCTTTCATTCCTCATCCTTTTCTTTTTCGCTTCTCTGTCTGCCGCATTTGCCCAGATGGAAGAGGCTGACACGACCTTGCTTGTTGAGATAGATTCCATTCTTGCTGAGTATGAGAAGATGGAGCAGCAGCGCAAGGTGGAGGAGGTTATTAAGGCATACAACGAGAATCAGCTGGAACGCGAGATGTCGTTCAAGACCGATGGCGCCCTGCATCTGGTGAGAGGACTGTTGCTGACGTGGACGGATCATAGCTACATCTTGCGCAATGCCCGTTTCAAGCATCATGGCGATGCTGTCAACTGGACGGGTTACGCTGTGGGAGGCATTCCGATGGTGGCCAACTGGGCTTTGAAATCGGCAGGTGTCAAGAGCCGTTCGAAGACAGAACGTATGTTGACAGCCAATGCGATGGCGTTGGGAATTTCCTTCGGTACGTCAGAAATACTCAAGCGTACCGTTCGTGAAGGGCGACCAGATCAGAGCAATATCAATTCTTTTCCCTCAGGACACACCAGTTTCGCCTTTGTCTCAGCCACCATCCTGAGTCGTGAATACGGCTATCTTTCACCTTGGATTACGATAGGCAGTTACACGACGGCAGCATCTACCGAACTGCTTCGCATCCATCACAACAAGCATTGGATGAACGACCTCTACATGGGTGCTGGCATTGGTGTGATGAGCACCAACCTTGCTTATTTCCTGACGGACAAGATTTTCGGAGCCGATGCCATCAATAAGCCAGAACTGCGCCGACGTGATGTGGAGCGACTCATCAAGTTCAACGACAAACCTTCTGGCTTCACTTTTGTGTCAGGCACAGAAATTGGTGATCGTGTCATCCGTTTTGACGATGCACGCATCAAGACCGGAGCCTCTTTCTCTGCAGGAGCCGATATCGCTTATTTCATTACCCAAAATGTGGCAGCCGAGTTCATCACCCGTGTGGTTGATGCACAAGCCAAAGTGTTCGACACTCCTACGATTTTCACAGGTGGTCATCTCAATCTCTACCACTTCGACCTTGGTGCCAAGATGTCTTGGCCATACGCCCTTGGCAAACGCATAAGTACGCGTGCCTTTGCTGGTGTGCGCCACATGAACGGTGACAGTCTCACCGATGGCACCAAGTCCTACACCATTCACAACGAAACCAAGTTCGAATTGGGTGCCGGCATCACCTACGATTGCCTCGACACCCAAAACTACGCCTGGGGTTTCACCATCGACTACTACCACACCTTCTCCCACTACCTGAAAAACCGCTACAGCATATCTTCCTCTTGGAAGATTCTCTTCTAAACCCTGATGCCGATGCAGAGAAAGATGGTTAAAAGCATTATCAATGTTTTTCAACTGTGGGTTCCCCCGATGTCCGTTCGGTTTGTGGCGCACCTTCGTTCTTTGATGCACCACGAACCTACTCCCATCCCCAGCCAAGCTGAAATGTATACTTAATTCATTTCAATTGTGGCTTCCTAAAAAGAGGAAGAGCATGGAGAGGAGGACGAGGAGGAGGTCGATGACTTTCGACTTGAGGTTCTTCTCGTGGAACACCATTGCTCCGAACAGGAAGCTGACAATGACGGAACCTCGGCGCACCATCGAGACGATGGAAATCATGGCACCATCGAGTCCGAGGGCGTAGAAGTAGGCGAAGTCGGCAGCGGAGAGGAAGACGGAGATGAGGATGATGCACCAATCCCAACGGAATGGGGTGGTCTTTTTGTGGGTGGGCCACCAGAGGAGGAAGAGCATGGTGAGCATCATGAAGAATTGGTAGATATTGTACCACGACTGCACGGCGAGCTTATCTAATCCTACACCTCCATTGGCAGGCGATGCCATGAGGAACTTGTCATAGAGTCCTGAGATGGCGCCTAAGATATTGGCGAGCACGACAAAGACAATCCATTTGTTGTGCTTGAAGTCAATGCCTTCTTTTTTGCTGGAGCGTGAGAGCATGTAGAGTCCTATTATGGCGATGATGACACCGATCCATTGCCAGAGGTTGAGCCGTTCGGAGAAGAAGGTGAGGGCTCCGATGAGCACCATCACGGGACGGGTGGCATTGATGGGACCGACGATGGTGATGGGCAGGTGCTTTAAGCCGAAATAGGCGAAGAGCCAACTGGCGAGCACGATGCAGGACTTCAGGAGAATGTATTTATGTTCTGCCCAACCGTACTGATGGGTGTAGAAGAGGCTGTCCTCGGCAATCAGCCCTTCTCTCGAGAGGATGATGAAGGGCAGGAAGATCAGCGACGAGAACAGGGTGTTGAGCAACAGCACAGGAATGACCGCATTCGCCTTCAGCGACTTCTTCTTGAAGACGTCGTAGAAACCGAGGAGGAAGGCGGAAAGAAAAGCAAGAATTAACCACATAAGACCATTTACTATTTAATGATTGACAATTTACAATTGGGCTTATAGGTCGAAAAGATTGTCTGGGTAAGTAATGTCTGCGAGGAAGAGGGCGTTGCCTGGGACGGAAGTGCCTGCAGAGCAACGGTCTTTCTTCTCGATGATTTCACGGAACTGCTGGATGGTCAGCACGCCACGACCGACATCGAGGAGGGTGCCGACGATGGCACGCACCATGTTGCGGAGGAATCGGTCGGCTGTGATGGTGAATTGCCACTTGATCGGGGATACTTCTTCCCAACGGGCATGCATGATGCGGCAGTTGTTGGTCTTCACGTCCGTGTGGAGCTTCGAGAAGGAGGTGAAATCGGTATAGTCGAAGAGGGCTTGTGCCGCCTCGTTCATCTTGTCGAAGTCGAGCGCCTGAGGGAATCGGTAGGCGTATGGCTCGAAGGGTGTCTTTGCCGTGATGATATAATAATGATAGGTGCGTGATGTGGCAGAGAAACGTGCATGGGCATCAGGCGTGACTGGCACAATCTTATGGATGGCGATGTCGGAAGGGAGGAACTTATTCAAGCGACCAGCGAGTTGACAGTTGACAGTTGACAGTTGACAGTTTGTGTCGAAGTGTGCCACCATGAGAGATGCGTTCACCCCAGCATCGGTCCGTCCTGCTCCTGTCACTTCAATAGGTTCACGAAGCAGGGTGGAGAGTGCCTTGTTGAGCACCTCCTGCACGCTGATACCGTTGGGCTGAACCTGCCAACCGTGATAACGTGCACCGTCGTATGATAAATAAATAAAGTACCTCATACCTCAAACCTCTTACCTCAAACCTCTAAGGGGTCACTCTGTTATGGAAGAACACACGTTTCAACGTACTGCCCATACGGGTGCGAGGAGCACGAAGCATGGACTTGTTGCGATAGAAGTGCCAAAGGAGGATGCCTGCTGTAATGGATGCCACACCGTCGGCTGCTGTGATGCTCATCCACACACCATCAGTACCCCAAATCTCAGGGAAGATGAGGAGGAAAGGCACGAGGAACACCAACTGACGGCTGACCGACATGAAAATGCTTCGTTTGGCCATACCGATGCTCTGGAAGAAGTTGCCTGTCACAATCTGGAAACCCACGATGGGTGAGAGGAGGCAGACGATACGCATACCTCTGACTGCCAGTTCCAGAAGTGTCGGATCATCGGTGAAGATGATAACAATGTATTGAGGGAAGAAGACGCAGATGATGAAATCAATAATCATGATGATGGTGGCGAGGACGATGGCTTTCTTTAGTACCTCGTTCACACGATCGGACTGTTGTGCCCCAAAATTGAAGCCTGCGATGGGTTGCATACCCTGACAGATGCCCAGCACCACCATGATGGCAAGGAACGTGGCGCTGTTTACGATGCCGTATGCCGCAATCGCCATATCACCGCCATGCTTGGCAAGTCCCTTGTTGATGAGAATGACCACGAGACAGGCACACAGCTGCATGGCAAAGGGTGACATGCCAATCGAAAGGATGCTCTTCACGATGCGTTTTTGGAGACCATATATTCCTGTATGTAAGTGGATTACATCTTTTTTATTCGAGAGGATTGATGCCACATAGATGAGTGCCACAATCTGTGCAAGCACCGTAGCGTATGCCGCTCCCTTGATGCCCAACCCGAAAGTGAAGATGAAGAGGGGGTCTAAGATGGCATTGATGACCACTGTGGCAATCGTTGCCGACATCGCCACATGGGGATGTCCCGTGCTTCGTAGGGCGCTGTTCAATCCCAAGTAGAGGTGTGTGATGACATTGCCCAGCAGGATGATAAACATATAATCATGGGCATATTGCAGGGTGTTCTCCGAAGCTCCGAAGAAGAGCAGCAGAGGGTCGATGAAGATGAGTCCCAGCGCACCGACCAAGATACCGATGATGATATTGAGCGACACGAGGTTGCCCAGCACGCGTTCAGCCGTTTGGTAGTCCTTCTGTCCCAACTTGATGGATATCATCGTTGAACTGCCCACACCTACCATTGCACCAAAGGCAGCGCTGAGGTTCATGACAGGGAACGTCACAGCCAGACCTCCTAACGACAAGGTACCCACTTCTGGGATGTGTCCGATGAAGATACGATCCACCATATTATACAGTGATGATGCTGTCATCGCCACCACCGCAGGCACTGCATACTTCATGAGCAGTTCACCAATGGGTTTGGTTCCCAATTCCTTTGTTCTATTATCTTGTTGCATAGTTTAACCTTTACGATAACCTTAAATACTCTCCCCTAAACAGGGTAGTTAGAGGGGTCTTCTATTCCACATCCTCCCAACTGGGTGGTTCCACGCCCAACAGATTCTTCACGAAGAAGTCTGCACGTTTGTGCTCGCCGTAATTCTCGCCCATGGTGTGGTGAGCACCTGGAATGAGGATGAACTCGAAGTCCTTGTTGGCTTTGATGAGGGCGTTGACCACTTGGTAGGAAGAGGATGGGTCCACATTGTCATCCATCTCACCCACGAGGAGCATCAGTTTTCCTTTCAGGTTCTTGGCATTCTCTACGTTGGAGCATTCGATATAGGAGCTATCGACTGGATAACCCATCCATTGCTCGTTCCACCATATCTTGTCCATACGATTGTCGTGACAGCCACAGGCAGCATAGGCAGCCTTGTAGAAATCGCCATGAAAGAGTAGGGCGCCCAGAGCTTCCTGACCACCAGCTGAACATCCGTAGATGCCCATGCGATCGAGATCCATATAGGGGTATTTCTTGGCTGCAGCCTTGATCCACTCAATGCGGTCGGGGAAACCTGCATCTTTGAGGTTCTTGTAGCAAACCTGCTCGAAGTCAAGGTTGCGGAACGAGGTGGTCATCGCGTCAAGCTGCACGACGATGAAGCCTAGTTCGGCTACATCTTGCAGGTAGTAGAGCCAAGGGGTGAACTTTTTGGGCACATATTGGTCGCCAGGACCTGAATAAATATACTCAATGACAGGATATTTCTTGTTGGGGTCGAAGTTGGAGGGACGCTGAATGAGTCCCCACATGTCGGTCTTGCCATCACGTCCTGGTGCCACAAACACCTCGGGTGCTTGCCAACCCGTTGCTTCCAACTTGCTGATGTTGGCTGTTTCAAGGACGGAGATAACGTGTCCGTCGATGGAAGAACGCAATACCGTCACAGGTGCCTGGTCGATGGAAGAATAGGTGTCGATGAAGGATGTTTCGCAAGAACGACTGAAGGTGGCATCATGTGTACCACGTTCAGGCGTGAGTTCCACGAAGTTCTTTCCATCGAGGTCAATGCGGTAGTAATGAATGTTGTAAGGGTCTTCCTCGGGAATCTTGCCGTCGAAGCTGGACTTGACTGTACCCATGTTCTGGCAATGTAAACCGTTGGCAGAGAAAATGATGAAGCCCTTGCCCTTCTCGTCAATCTGGGCATCCTGCACCTCACGAACCCAGAAATCGCCCTTGGTCAGTTGGGTGAGCTTGTCTTTCTTGCGGTCGTAGAGATAAAGGTGCGCATGACCGTCGCGGTCGCTCTTCCAAAGGATGTGGTTTTCGTCGAGATCACGACGCAGATTGCGAGAGTAAGCCACGTACTTGTCGTTCTTCTCTTCGATGAGGGTGCGCACATTACCTTTCAAGTCCATTTCCAATACACGGAAGGTTTTGTGACCACGTTCGTTGAACTCGAAGGTGAGGGTCTTTCCGTTCTCATCCCAATCGGGTGCACTTACCTCATACTGACTCTTGAAGAGGTCTGTGCTCTTGGGGTATATGGTCTTTTTCGCTTCCACATCAACGATGACAGGAATGCGGTAGTTGAGCGAATCGCCAGGCTTGGCATACTCCAATTGGGTGTAGATAGGCTGTACCTGATTGGCAGGAGAGGACTGTGTGTAAGTCACATAATGCTTAGGTGCAGGCTTGATGAGCACAGTGGCATAGTACTTTCCATCCTTCGACCAACGTCCCCATGAGGAATAGTAGCAGGTATCAACACCATCGGTAGTGATCTGTACAGCGTTGTTCGCATCTTCACCTGTCTGAAGATAAAGGTTGTTGTCCTTATGAATCATGATAGCCCCTTTGTTTACAGGGCTTTCTGCACGTCCATCCTTTTCATCACGCACTTCCATCCAATGGTGGTATCCATCGCTGCGTATGCCTCCCCAGTTGCCACGTGGACGACGATTCAGTTCTGGATTGGTGGTCTGTTCCTTTTCGCCAGTCTTGGCATTTACCTTGTACCATACGGTGCTATCTCCATTCCACGTGGAATAGATGAACTCGTCTTGTGGCCCATCGAAGGAACGACGGACATTGACACTTCCGTTGGTTATTTTGTTGGAGTGTCGGGTACCTGTGGAGAAAGCTCTCTTATAGTCATCTATAGTGCCTTGTGCCTGACTGTTCAGTGTGGCAAATGCCAACAAGGCAAAAGCAATTAATTTCTTCATGTTAATTTGAGTGTGAATTAGTTAATTAGTATATATTGAAGTCGTTATAGAAGTAGTAATACCACCAATAGGTATTACCATAGAGTGGTTTCAAACGTTTGCCTATCTCTGCTTCATCAATGTCCTGTTGCTGCAGCTGGTTGTAGTCTTGCACGAAACTATTATATTTGTTCGCTACGAGGTCGTCGAATCGAAAATTCTCCAAAGTAATGGGTGACTCCTCTGCATTGCCCAGCAGGATGGCTCCCTCCTGATAAAGTGCAGGAATGGGATGGTTGGGGTGCTTGTTCACATAGTCATAGAAGTGGACGCAGAAGGCATAATAGTCTTTTGCCCACAAGGACATGCACAATGTGACATCCTCCAAAAGGGGAGAGTTGGCATGATCCAAATCCGAGTAATATTCTAGCAGGAATTGCTCGCACAAACCATCATCGCCATCAAGGGTATTCGCACCATCATTGAGCAGAGGTGCAAGCGTCTGAAACTCCTGGCTCTGATAGAAATTGGTGCTGTTGAGCATCCATGCCTCATGCTCTAATGCCCATTTCCGATAGAAGATGCTGTTCTTGAGCAAAGCAATGTATTTGGCTGCCACTTCAAACTCTTGGTTGAAGATGGCGGTACGGGTCATCATCTTCAGGTTTCTGAAACTCAAGCCATATTGCACAGCGTTCTCCATCGCCCAACGGTAGGAGTAGTTCATTTGCCCGAACAAGTAATAGATGAGTGGGGCACCCAGTTGGGAGGTGCGCAAATGCAAAGAATCACCTAATTCGGGTTTGACACCACAGTTGCCTGTCTCAAACATCTTGTCCATCTGTCTTGTGTGCATCAAGGCAATGTTCTTATAGAGTACCATCAGGTTTGTGGGGGTAGCTTCCTGGTCGTTCGGCATCTCGTTGATCACATCCTCAAATCGGAATTCATCCAGCGCACGATACATCTTGAGTTCGTGTCGGAAGTTCTTGTCGAAGAGGGTGGTTTTGATGGAACCGCGAGGACCGTAGTTAAGATGCCAAGGAGTGGATGGACAAAGCCAATCGTTGATGACTATGATGACGGCAAGCACGCCAATGATAAATAATCCTTTCAATCTAAAATCGACATTCCACTTTCTGGTTATAGACACTCCTCCCCAAACGAACAGCAAGCAGAAGATGGCTAAGATGGTGGGCACAAAAGGAAAGCCTGGCGCTTTGGCGTAGTAAATCCAATAGCCGAAGTC
>JAGAAZ010000131.1 GCA_017614895.1 Bacteroidaceae bacterium
AACTTTGTCCTCGGTAAACATTAGCGATATTCTTTAGTAATACTTGTTTGTTTGCAGCTACAAAGTTACTAAAAATATCGCTAATTACCTAATAATAAGGCATTTATTTTGCAATTATTTTCGTCGAACTCACGTTAATTATAGCCCCCTTCGTCTTCATCCACCATTGGCGACAATCCTTTTTCTTGCATCTCATTGATAATATTCCTCCATGCATTATTGTCGTCAGTGTATTTATTGAGAAAATATGATTTCAATTCTTCATAATTATTGAAATCAAAAGCAGTAAGCACATCGTTTGTGTCTATGCTACAGTAGCCGTCTTGGATGTCGCCATTATTATATTCCATGTTATATTCCACATGGAAAAGCTCTTTGCCCTCTCCCAAGTAGTCGGAGGAATAAAAATATATTTCTTTAATAGCGTTAGCGAATCTTTTGGCAAGGAGAATGCCGACGTTTTTGGGGTCTTCAACGTAATCCAATACGCGCTGATAGACTGCTTTTTTCAAATCATCATTCTTTTTCATGTCAATATTCATTTAATACACGCCTTCTTTTTCGCGGATAACGCCAACGAAATAATCACGATCAGTTTTTTTATAAACCACAATTTGGTTAAACCTTGGTTTTCCCACTTGCACGCTACCACTGGAAAAGATATACAGGTAAACATTCTTAAGCGTTTTCTTCCATATCTTTTTGCCCTCTGAATCCGTTATCGTCACCTTGACTCTATAGTAATCCGAAGATAAGTAATTGGGGGACATTGACTTGAATGTCATTACAACATCGTAGTAAATCTTCCCTTCCCAATCCAAGGTAGCAACCCTACGCACAACCTCGGTATCAGTCGTTGGGGGAGCCGTTTCTGCTTCTTGAGCCATCATGTTTAGACCAATGACCAGCAAAAGCATGAGCCATAATACTTTTTTCATACTCTTATCGTTTTTTAGTTAATAATAATCAACGAAAATGCGCAGACATTGTCCACGCATATCCGAGGTCTACCACAACCTTACTCACATCGCAGAAACGCCTGCGCAAAAAGTGCATTCGCTCTGTGAGTAATTGGCTGCTTTCATTTTCGAGGTGGTAGTTCGGATATGTTGAGCCATTAATATGTATGTGCCTCTTGCGAAACACGTTGCAAAAATAGCTAATTTCAATCGATTTCAGTGCACAGAACAGTGAAAAACATGTAAAATTAGCTGTATTTCTTTATTTTTCTTGGAACAAACAATGCAGATTGAAAGATTTCATGTATTTTTGCAATCATAAACAATTGGAAAAGAGAGCCAACAGTTATTCGCTCCATCTTAGAAAAGCTACATAAATAATGCGCGAACAACGAAGGCTGCCAGCTCACACTCGTCTGAGGCGTGGGCATTGGTAGTTTTCAGCAATGTTTGCGCAGGGTAGTAGCTTACCCTAAGATGGATTGTTTGATTATGAAGGTGCTCCGCGCTTCTCTTTTCCCAAAGATAGAACACTCAACGTAGAGCACCTGTATGATAACTAAAATGATGTTGAACGATAAGGATTCACGCCCTCCGCCTGCGGAAAGAGGCTGTTCCGACATGGGAAAGTGCCAACGGAATTTCGAGAGGATTGTCCCGATGCGGGAAACGTCCATCGGAAATCGGAAGTGGCTTTCCCGATATGGGACAGGCATTCTGAAATCCGAAACATGGTTTCCCGATGTGGGACGGCGATTCTGAAAATCATTTGGGGCTATCCCAACGTGGGACAAGCCCTCCAAAAACAAAAACATAGTATCAACAACATAAATCACAAGGATTATGACCAAGTTTAATGAAAAATCACTCCACAATTTTCCCCTCGCGTTTTTCTACAGCGCGATGCAGGCGTTCGACAGTCGCATCGGGGCGGTGAGCACGTCGCTGGCACGGCTTGGCACGATGCGCGAGGAGCAGCACCAGCTGTTCGGGCTGTTCGACGAGGCCTACACGCGTTCGCTGAAGAGTCAGACGACGAAGACCATCAGCGATCTCGATAAGGTGCGTGACCACATTGCCTACGTCATAGAGCACGTGTCGAAGCTTTGGGCGACGAAGCTCGACGATGATGCGCTGAACATCCACGGACGCCGTGTGTGGCAGGCTTTCAAGGACTTTGATTTCCGTACTGATGAGGCATTGGTGGCTGAGAACGCCAAAATCCACAACATCGAGCAGGTGTTTGCTACTCCCGACCTGACCGCCGACCTGGCTGCGATGGGCTTGACGGCACTGAACCAGCTCATGGCTGAGACCACCACGCAGATTGAGCAGTTGATGTCGCAGCGCAACGAGGAACAATCGACCATCATCGTGGGCGAACTGAAATCAGCCCGTGAGGCACTCGATGCCCACTACCGTGCCTTCATCACTTACCTGAATGCCGTGCAGGAGATTCAGCCCGAGGAAGGCATTTCGCAGGCGGCCCAATATTACAATCAGGACCTCAAGAAGATTGAACAGCAGATTGCACAGAGCCGCAAGGGTGGCAGCGTGAGTCAGAAGCCTTCATCCGACAATGGCAACTCAGGTGACAACGGCGGTGGTTCGACCAACAATGGTGACGATGATGAGATTCCATCATCGGGCGGTGGAGAAAATGGTGGCGGTGGCGGCACCAACAATGGTGATGATGATGTCATCCCAGGTTCTGGCGGCGGGGAGAACACGGGTGGCAATGGAACGTTGGTCGATGACCCTGATGGAGATTAAGTCATGACAGAATGAAAGAAGGTGGATACCTGATCGGTGTCCACCTTCTGTTGTTTGAGCCATAGGGATGGTTTAGAAACGGACGTACAGCTCTGCCCAGAGTTCGTTGTAGTCCTTGTGAACGAGGTTGCGGTTGTGCACGTGATTGTACTGCAGCTGCATCATCAGGTTCTTGTGGATCTGGAAGTTGGGGATGATGCTGTAGATGGTCTTGGTGGAGCCCCAAGTCTTGTCGGCACGATAAGCGTCGTACTTGCCATAGACCTTGAGCCAAGGGGTGCAAGGAACACCCACGGTAGCATACCAGCCGTCTGCCTTTCCATTACCCTGATAGTTGGCGAGCAAGCCCTGTGCGTGGGCATATTCAGCACGAACAGTCCAGTCGTTGTGCTCATACTTGACGGATGCTGCCCAACGGTTACGGTCGGTTTCCACACCAGCGTTGTCCACATAGTCGCCTGTCCAGCCAAAGATGCCGATGAAGAGGTCCTTGACGGGCTGGAACTGAAGGGAACCGATGAAGTCCTTGTGTCCGTTCTTGTCACCGCTGTTGATGCCCTGACCGTTCATCACCTGCAACTGGTAGTGGAGGAAGCGATGACCATCTGACTTGGCTGGGAACAGATCACCCTGCACCTGAAGACCCTGATCACGTCCACCATTACCGACGTTGCCATCCTTGTCGCTGGTGGCTGCAAGATTGGTGACAATCTGTGCATATTCTCCAGCACCAACATCCCAAGGGTTGTAAGGGTTCTCGAAGAGGAAAGCACGCTTGTACTGACCGACCTTGACGGCGAGCTCTTTCCAGTGTGACCACTCCACGAAGTAGTCCTTCATGTGGAAGGTGGAGTTGTTGACCTGCATCTGGATGCGATACTTGAAGTCTGTCAGGATGGTGCCATCCACATACAGACGAACGAGTCGCTGGCTGAAACCTGTACCACCCTTCGCACCGTCTTGGTCACTGTAGGCATATTTGCTAATGAAATAGCCTCCGAACTTGGGAGCCGAAGCGTAGTCGGTCAACTTCCTGCCCAACTGAGGTGTGCCAGCAGGAGCAGGGGCAGCACTCTGGAAAGCACTCTCAAGGCTGTTGTTCACCAGCTCGGTGATGAAGCCAGCGCCTGGTGTTCCGTTGGGTTCAAACTCTGATGTTTCAATTCTCTCTTCGGCAGGCACATTGAGTTCCTGCGTCTCTTCATTCTCTGCCCACATAGGCAGTGTGGCCAACGTAGCCACGAAAACTGTCGATAAAATCTTTCTCATATTATATTATTAATAGAAAATCGTTGTGATAATCAAACCTACGATGGTGCTGACACAGACACTGACGAGACCTGGCATCATGAAGGAGTGGTTGAGCAAGTACTTGCCAATCACTGTGGTGCCAGAACGGTCGAAGTTCACGGTAGCAATATCGGAAGGATAATTCGGGATGAAGAAGTAACCATAGACCGATGGGAGCACGCCCAAGAGTACTGGACCAGGAATGCCAAGCGAATATGCCAAGGGTAACATCGCCACCACCACAGCGCCCTGGCTGTTGATGAGCACGGACACGGCAAAGAACGCCAAAGAGATCGCCC
>JAGAAZ010000132.1 GCA_017614895.1 Bacteroidaceae bacterium
AACCTTTGAAAGACGGAAGTTGTCGACAGCAATCCAGTTGCCTGTAGCACCATTGGCTATAAATCCAATCTCCACCTCTCCCAAGATGTTGGTGAAGGTCACGGAATAGTTGCCTGGTAGATCAACATCGGTTGTCAGTCCGCCAGCATAGATATATACACCACTACACTTCTGTGAGGTGGAATTTTGGTTCAGGTTCTGTGCGGCAACGGTGAGCTTGTACTCACCAATGGGCAGTTGGGAGATGGTCTGGTAGATGCTGGCATTTCCCACAGGAGTCCCCCAGGAAACCCATTTCTCCATATAGGTGTTGCCCGACTTGATGAATTCGGAGTTCGTCTGAGCGCCCAGCCCTTCGCATACCCAGCCATTGGTTCCGTTTTCAAAGCTTGGGTTGGTGATGTACGATGTCATATCTGTCTGTGCGAATGCACAAAGACCCAGCAGCATCAGTAAGTTAGTTAGCAATACTTTTTTCATGTTATTATAGTTGTTAGTTGTTTCATAATGCAATTGCTGTCTCCAAAGCCAGCTTCATCATCTCCGTGAAGGAATTCTGGCGCTCCTCCGAAGTCAGTTCCACATGACTGACAAACGAGTCGCTGATGGTGAGCAGGCAAGCAGCCCGTTTGCCCAGCATGTTGGCATTGTGGAAGAGGGCAAAGCTCTCCATTTCCACACAATCGCTGCCTGTCCTTTCGGCTATGTCCTGCCAAGAACCCTGCGAGGGGTCGGAGTAGAACACGTCGCTGGAGTGCACGACACTCATCTTCAGTTCGATGTTCAGTTCCTTTGCCTTCTGCTGGATGACGGCATTCAGTTCTGCATTGGGCAGGATGCGAGCGTCAGTCACGCCACCTTGCACCTTGGCGTAGGTGGAGTCGCTCACAGCACTTTCCGCCAGCGTCACGTCCATTACGTTCAACCAGTCGCGGTAGCTGCCTGCCGAACCGATGCGGATGATGTTCTCCACTCCATAGAACTTGAACAGCTCATAAGAGTAGATGCCGATGCTGGGCATACCCATTCCGCTCGCCATCACAGAGACGGGCTTTCCCTTGTAGGTGCCTGTATAGCCCAATACATTGCGTACGGATGTGACCAACTGGGGATCATCGAGGAATGTCTCAGCGATGAATTTTGCCCTTAGGGGGTCACCCGGCATGAGAACTGTTGGGGCGAAAGCGCCCTCAGGAGCTGATATGTGTGGTGTTGCCATATTGCTGTCTTATTTTACGAGTATTTTTACCGACTTTCCATTTGCCCGGATCACATAGATGCCTGGCGAGAGCACAGCGTCTGAAGCCAGAGGTGCTCCAGCGATGTTGTAGATGCTGAACGAGGTCACACCGTCCACATACACCCGACCATTCTCCACGCGTGGCTGGAACGATCCTGCTTGTTGTGAAGCAGGGACATTCTCAATGGCGGATGGTGCAGAACCTCCTTCCTTATAGATGGACAATGCCACCCAACCCACCTTGTCCTTGTAGGCATCATTGGTCGTGGAGGTCGGAATGGTTTCTCCACCCACATTCAGGTTGTGGTCAAGAATGCGCTTCGTCTTGAATCCTGTTGTCCAAGTGACATCCTCATCCTTTTGGGTTACATTGGTGCGACGCAGCATGCAAACAGCGGGGTAGTTGTTGGTTTGCAGCGCTGTCAGGATGGTGGGCTGGTAGAAGCTGAGCGGCTCCATCTTGGTGGTCTGGCTGACTTCATCATACACAGGCGCATAGAACGAATTGGTGAGTGCTGCCACACCATAGATTTCCTCGTCTGTACCCATACCTGCAGCGATGATGAGTTTGTTCTCCTCATCCATCAGACCCATACCTGGTGTGATGTCAAGATAACAAACTGTCTGGGCACGTGAAATCTTCACGCCTGTGGCTTCTTCTGGGTAGATGATGAATTTGAAGCCCTTGTTCGTGACATCAAACACTCGGGTGCAGAACGCTGATGTTGTGGCGGTTTGTTTACGGATTTCTGTCAGGATGATTGGGGTGACACCTTCTGGAAATGCTTGCTCGAAGGTCACTTCCGTCACGTCTGTCCAGTTGTTGTCGGAGGCGGTGTTAGACTTGATGCTTCCCACTTCGCAGTCGAGGTCGCCATATTTGTAATTGCCCATAGGAAGCGCCAGGAAGGGGAGTTCCTCGTTCGACTCGATGGTGCCGGTGTTGTCTTTCCACGGGAGGAGTTGGCAAGAGAAATAATCCTTGGAATAATTGACAGCCACATAGTTGCCTGCACGGAGAGACGAGTTCTTGTTGGTCAGGGACCCCGTGAACATGCAGATGTTGGTGGCTTTAGCCACACTGAGGCTGGTGGTGTATTCAATCTTCTTCTCGTCAGTGCTGGAGATGGTTGCCGTTCCATATTGGTATTTCTCGTTTCCGATGGCTGGGGCAACATCCACCGTCACCTCATTCGAGTTTCGTGTGGTGCCGTCAGCGTCTATGTCGCTGATTCTGTAGGTCACAGCACCTGCCAATCCATCCACCTCATCCGTATAGGTGAGTTCACCGTTGCTGCGCAAACCGAGGTCTTCCAGTGTTTCATATCTGCCTGTACCCACTTTTCGCTGCACCATGATGGAGTTGCTTTGCTTGGAGTTGTTGTGGGTCCAAGTCAGCGTCACCTTCTTGGTGGTGGTATTGTATTTCGACACTGCCAGATTCTCTGGGGCTTTGTATGTCCAAGGCATGAAATATTCGTTGGCGTCATTGTAGGCAAAGCCTGAATGGTAGGTGGAGAGCACTTCGGCAGCCTTGGTCGGCGCACCATTTGTCCATATCTCACGCTTGGTCTCCACTGCATTGTAAACAGCAAGACGTTCCAGCCAAGCTTCGTTGTCCGCTCTCTTGAGAACGTCTCTCAGCCATTCACCATTTTTCTGCTGGTCGTTGCCGCTGCCCCAAGCGTACCAGCCGGCATCTGTGTTGAAGCCACCTTCCGTTGTCCAGTTGGCACCATTGTTCCACTCTGTTGCCCACACGGGAAGTCCTGTTGCGTTGTAAAGTGCCCAAAGACGGTCAATACATCCTTGTGGAGTTTGACCTCCGATGTAGTAGTGAGTTGCCACGAAGTCCACACGGATATTGTTTTCCTTACACCAGTTCACATATTCAGTCACCCAACCTGTGTTCGGATTGCAGCAGGCGAAGGTGCCGATACGTTTTCCGCTATAGAGGAAGTCTTTGGCGACATTCACCAAGGGGTAGTCACCATGCTTCTCGCGTGCATTGTCTGGAATGCTGGTCACGTAGGTATAGACCTCATTGCCGCCACTGGTGTTGTCAGGCTCGTTCTGTCCCAACACGTGGGTGCAGGTGTTGTCGGAGGCATTGATGTTGGTCCATGATTCCCATGCGCCCTTATAGCCGTTGCTGTTGGATTGTCCTGCCTCGTGGTGACGCTGGGGCACATATTCGTAATCTGTCTGACTGGTGGTTCCTGCTCCCCAGTCGTAGAACCATGAAGCGTTCGTGAGGTTGAGAAGCTGGGCGTCACGGGCGTCACTCATACCGAGCTTCGTAGGCCATTGCCATCGGAAGATGCGGAAGAACCCGAGCTTACCTGCCAAGTATTTGTTGAGGGTGATCTTGCGGTCAGCGCTGTTGGCGATGTAGCAGTGGCTGTAACCCGTTCCATCGGCTTCGTTGGCAACGGTACACATATAACCACGCTTCAGGATGAAGGAACGGGCTGCGTCCTTCCACGCGCCAGAGGTGTAGCGACTGGTCTTGTTATAGCCACTGATGACGGTGCTGCAATCGTCGTCGCTGCACATCACCACGGGGTAGAAGTCAGAGCCGTCGGCATTCTTCGTGTCGCTGTGGGCAAAGACGATGGCACCATGACGATAGATGCTCACGCGGGCATTGTCGCCATTCACCAGTTTCACGCCATTGGCAGTGATCTTGCTCAGGTATTTCGAAATGACCACACTCGGACGTATGTTCTCGAACACGACTGCTGCATCCGGATTCTGGATGTCCACACTTCCTGCTGTGGCAAACGGAGTGCTGGAGCTGGTGATGGTGTAGTCAACAGCATCCGTCAAGGTGACAGCTTCCACCACTTGTTCAACAGTCTTGATGGTGTTTTGTGCATAGGCTGAAAGTCCTAAGGCGATGAGCCATGCAAAGGTAAGTTTTCTTAGCTTCATAGGTATGATTGTTTTGGTTTATTTATTCTGTTGTTGATTC
>JAGAAZ010000133.1 GCA_017614895.1 Bacteroidaceae bacterium
AAGCACAACCTGAGACCATTCATCAAAAGGCTGCTGTCATTGTGGAGCATTTCCATGCACAAGTGATTGACAAGGGAAAGGTTGGCGGGCAAGCTCGTGCGATGGTGGTAACGAGCAGTATTCTCCGTGCCATAGAGTTCTATTACGAAATATCCAGGCTTTTGGAAGAACGCAAAAGTCCATACAAGGCAATTGTTGCTTTCTCTGGAGCAAAAGAGTATGGTGGAAAATCTGTAACGGAATCGGATGTGAACGGATTCCCTTCAAAAGATATAGAGAGTAATATGGAGAATGATCCATATCGCATTTTGGTAGTTGCAGATAAGTTTCAGACGGGATATGACCAGCCACTATTACATACCATGTATGTGGACAAGATTCTGACTGATGTGAAAGCGGTTCAGACCTTGTCGCGCTTGAATCGATGTCATCCGAAGAAACGAGATACTTTTGTGCTGGATTTTGCCAATGATGCAGAAAATATACAAATGTCTTTCCAGCGTTTCTACAAAACCACCATTTTGTCGAAGGAAACAGACCCTAATAAATTGAATGACTTGCTGGCGGTCATAGAAGAAGCAAACATCTATACAGAAGACGAGGTGCGTGAAGTAAATGAGAAGTATTGGACTGGCGCTGAACGAGATTTGTTAGATCCTATAGTGAACCGAGCGGTGGAGCGATTCAAGGCGTTGGAAGAAAAGAAACAGATTAACTGCAAGAGCAGCATCAGGGGCTTCTTGCGCACATACCCTTTCATCGCTGCTGTCATGCCGTTCAAGAGTGTGGAGTGGGAAATGCTCGACACATACTACTCATTACTCATTCACAAGTTGCCAATCTTGAAAGGTGAAGACCCTACAGAAGGTCTGATTGATGCGATAGACTTTGACCAATACAGGCTCATCAAGGGTGAAGAACAGAAGATTGAGCTGGAAAACAAAGACACAGAGATCGCCCCCATTCCAGTAGGAACGACGATGGGTGTGAAGAAACAGGAAATGGCTAAACTGAGCGATATTCTCGACGAATGGAATGGTATCAATTGGATTAATGAGGAGGGCGTGAAAAAACAACTGGATGAATTGCCTTCACGTTTGCAGGCGGATGAGACTTTCATCAACGCTGCGAGGAACAGCAATAGAGAGACGGCTATGCAGCAATGTGCGGCTTCTATGATGACGATTGTGGCTCAGATGTTGAATGAGAACACCGAGTTTTGTCGTCAATATCTGGACAATCCTGAGTTTATGAATTTCATCAACCAAAGGGTATTCTCTTTTGTTTATGACAAATGTTCACAAGAAGAAAAAGAAAACAAATCTTATCAAATTCCGATCCCAGATGTTTATTCATGTAAGGCAGCACAACAGGAGGAATGAAAGCTGATGGAAGAGTAAATACAACGATAACGACAACCTTAACGATAAAAAAGTGGAGGTCAAAGATTAGTTAATCGTATTCAAAACAATAAAAAACTCCCTCGCTACACTAAAATGGTGGCGAGGGGGTTGGTTACTCTCATTTGCGCATCAGTTTGATGTACCATTCGTCGTGTGGCTCCGCTTTGTAGTAAAACTTACCATCGCCTCCCAACGACCAAGGTTCCATCACTTCATAACTTCTAAGGGGAAGTCTGTCAAAACTTTCTGTAGCCATCATCTGATGCTCAAACCGACGGAATTTTCGGCTACTACTTTGCTTTCCGCGCTTCTGCGACTTGCAACAACACCAAGTGCTTACTGGTGTTCTTTTTCTACTTCTACTCATAATGCCTGTAATGTTGTGAGAGGTCGCAACGTCTTGTTGCGCCACTCGGTTAAACATTACGAGGCTTTGATTTTTAACGTGTTAAACATAACAATCATGTTTTATATTCCGCTGCAAAGGTACGATTAAGTGAGCACAATACAAAAAGAAAAACAATTTTTTTTTTGTATTGTCGAACGAGAGTACTTTCGACGTAGTCAACATTAGGTATTATTTCTGAAAAACAAATAAAAATCAAATAAAAAATGTGATTATGGATGAGAAAGAACTGAAAGAGATTTTATGACTCGCTCCGTTGTTTCCACATTTAAATATTATAGCGTTTCTACTTCTGCTGGCTGATTCATCAGTTCATACAGATAGGCAGGGCTTTGCACGTAGAGTTCTCCCTCCTCATCCTGCAAGGCTGGCATCAGCGGAGAGTTATAGACCCGTTCCATCGCCTCTTCGATGGTGCAGCCCGTGTCCTCCATCACATATTTGACCAGCTCGCTCAACGCATAGTCTATCAGATAGGTTGCTATTTGATGATGGGTGGGCTGGTTCATAGATAGAGTATCATGCCAATGCCCCTCCATTCTTTTGGCAGACGATGAGCAAATCATCGATGGTCTCGTCCATTGATTGCAGGTGTTCCACATCGTAGAACTCAATCAGGAATGCCAGCCCCTTGTGCTTGTGCAGATATTGGAAAGCCGCCTGCCGTGTCATGGCAAACCGCCGTCCGAATGCTTGGATGCACGCTGTCAAGAATGGAATCTCGTACTTGCTCATTTGTCTTTTTGTTTCTTTTCGGTTGCAAAGATACAATTAACTGAGGAAAGAACCAAATAGATTTGATTTTTCTCTCACTTAATCGTACCTTTGCACCTAAAATTAACTAAGTTTGAAGAATATGAAGGAAAAGATTGTATTTGTGACTGGTGCCAATAAGGGTATCGGATTTGGAATTGCCAAGCATCTTGGAAAGAGTGGTTGGCAGGTAATCATTGGTGCTCGCGACGAGCAGCGTGCCGAGAAGGCCATCAGCGAATTGAAGTCGGCTGGTGTCAACGTGCTGGGATGGGTGAACATCGAACTGCGCGACCTTGCCAGCATCGAGAGGGCAGCTAAGGAGATTCAAGAGAAATATGCTGGGTTGACATTGCTGGTGAACAATGCCGGCATCCCTGGCGACATGAGCGTGAACAGCGAGCATACAGAACTGAGTGACATCAAGGAAACACTCGACGTCAACTTCATCGGCACTTTCGCCCTCACCAAGAGCCTGATGCCGCTGCTCACACAAAACGAGGGCCGTATCGTCAACGTCACCGTTCCTTCAGAGATCAGTCCCTACTGGCATCCACTGGCATACGTTGCCAGCAAGGCTGCACAGAACGCCATGATGGGTGTGATGGCCATCGAACTGCAACAGGCTGGCACCCCATTGGAGGTCTTCTCTGTTCACCCTGGTCCCACGACCACCGATTTGAATGGCAACATGGCATTGCCGGGATTCCACGACATCGAGACGGTAGGCGAGAAGATGGCAGAACTCATCAATGACGGTCAGAACCATCAGGGCGAGTTCATCGAACTCTATCCAATTGTTCAAGAGGATTAGTCCCCCAGATATGCATTGAATTGAAAGATCGACAAGAAAACCGCTGAGAAAATAACAGGGACGCTTCATCGCGAAGCGCCCCTGTCCGTTTTTGATGAGTAAAGTCTCGTGTTTTAGTTATGGCATTGAAAATTCTTTAAATTATGGTTTATTACGTAACTATGTTGTATTGAAAAACAGAGAGGTTATGACATGAAGTTTTTTGCCCTAATCAATGACCAACAATTATGAAAAACTCTAACTAACATGAAAAACTCTAAACTAATGTAACTCTTTTGATTTGACGATGCAAAGTTACGGACTTTTTGCCGACCCCGAAATCACGTTGGTTTGGTATTGTCCTACCATAAAAGAGGTAGTAGTTGCTCTTCATCGCTTTTAAATCGACCTTGACGATGCCGATTGGGATGTTGTTGAAGCAACGAAAGTAGGGACGCTTCATTGCGAAGCGCCCCCTATATTATTGATGTCTTATGACTTATTTCTTTCCTGCAAACTCGAAGTCCCAAAGGACGGTGTTTGCATGATTGAGGTGAAGGGTGAAGCTCAGTGCCCCAGTTTTGTTCAGCGTTCCATTCAGATGGGCTGTGAACTCTATGATGTTGGGGTTTCTGTGCTTGGTGTCGCTCGCCGCATAACTCACAATCTTGGCCCCTGCCTCCTCTGCCTCGAAGAGGTAGCCTTCTTCAGTCTCCAGCAGTTTCACGTTCCTTAGAACCATACGTGAGTATTCGGAATCCCCTCTGGGTATGACGGGTGTGACGGAGATGTCGTAGGTGCCGTTATCATTGGCAGTGATGATAGAGGCGTCTTCCCGTGTGCCGAGAGTTGGAGAAACGTAGGTTCCTGGGTATGAACCAGCCACGGTGAATGCAGCATTGTCATCGTCTTTGCTGCAAGATACGATGGTGGCGCTCAGCAGTGTGACTGCGGCCAACAGAATTGATGGGATGATTTTCATAAGGCGTCGTGTTTTATTTTGTGTGTGAATATTTTGTGTTGATAAAGATGTTTCCTTTGCTGTGAGGAAATGACAAGGGCTGGCACATGAGCGGGTGTCTATATGTGCCAGCCCCTGAGAAAGATGATTATATCGTCGATTAATAACCAGGATTCTGTGGTGTGATGTTGAGATCCTCACCTGTCAGACCTGTTGGAATGGGCTGGCGGTAGTGCTTGCCGCGCACGTTGTCATACTTGGCGTGCAAGTGCTTGTAAACCTTGGCGAAGAATGCGCTGACTTCGTTTCCATCCTTGCCTGTAGCACCAGCTGTCTTGTAGGAATCGTCGAAGTGCTTGTAGGTTGACACCTGCTTGACAGACTTGATGTAGTCCTTCCAACGATAGTGGTTGATGAGGTCGAACTGCTCATAAGTGAACTCGTAGTCCCACTCACGCTTGATCTGGTCGAAGGTTGGTGCGCTGACCGTTGCGATGCCGGCACGAGTGCGGAGCTGGTTGAATGGCTCTGCTGCCTCAGCGTTCTTACCCAACTGCACGAGGGCTTCTGCCTTGATGAGGAGCACTTCGGCATAGCGAATCTCAATGCGGTCAATAGAGTTGTACTTGATTTCACCATCTTCAAACTCTGAACCTTCGTAGCTCTGGTCCACGCCCTTACCGTTGATGGGTGTATAGATGGGTGAGTAGTAGGTGTAAGTATTGCCGTCTCTTGAGTTGTAGAGTTCGGTGAAGTATGTCTTGGCCAAACGCTTGTCGTTGGGGAACTCAGCCTTCCAGTTGTCGTAGAGGTCATCGTCAGCCACTTCGGTGTGGTTGTCCTGGAATCCCTGACCGAACTGACCGTTCTGGAATGGGAAAGTCCATGAGCAGTGAGTCTGGTGGTTGCCCTGTGCATCAATTCTGTCACCGTCGTGTGCAATGGTGAAGAGGTGCTCGTTAGTCTTGCGCTTGTTACTCTCATACTCGCGACCGAAGAGCTTGGAGTAGTCGGAATCGAGGGCGAGCTTCTTGCTGTCAATGACCTTGTTGGCATACTCAACAGCCTTCTGCAGTTTGGCATCGTCCTTACTGAAGGCAGGGTCGATCTGCGAGTTGGCGATGGCTGCCACTTCTGCCTGAGAGAGTGGCTTGTCGCCCCAGAAGAGATAAGCACGTGCGAGGAGTCCCTGAGCTGCCTGCTTGGATGGGATGCGTGGGTCGCCATCGTAGTCCTTCAGGAGTTTCTCAGCCTCAGTCAAGTCGCTGATAATCTGTCCGAAGACCTCGTCGATAGACTTACGTTCAGTGGTGCTGCCACCTTTCTCCGTGAATACTGGGATCTCACCCCAGAGCTGCGTCAACTTCAGGTATGCAAGACCACGCAGCAGTTTAGCCTTACCAATGGCTGCGTTGTAACCAGCCTGTGTCACTTTCCCTTGCGTTTTGGCCTTGTCGATGGCAGCGATGTTCTCGTTCAGTTCGGTGATGCCGAGGAAGAGGTGGTTGAAGATTTTCACTTGATACCAAGTACCTGGCTCTTGTTCCAGACGGCTCACCACAGGTCCTGCCTCTCCTTCCTCACCCTCGAAAGAGATGAGTTTGTTTGTGGCACTCTCAATGATGAAAGTGAACGAAGAGCTGAGTGGCTGCCAGTGGGAATAGACGCCGTTGACCAGCGATAGAGCACTGGCATCGTCTTCCACTACGTTTTCATCTGTCACCTGATTGTTGTTACCGTTGTTGTCATCATCATCGCTTGAGCATGATGAGAACCCTGTCAAGAGGGTTGTTGCCGCAATGGCGGCGAGGAACAATGTCTTTTTCATTTTCTTGTCTCCTTTCTTTTTTACCTTATTATTATTGTTTGTCGTGTTTTATTTGATGTTGTTTTGAAATCTGGTGCAAAGGTACGGACATTTCGCCGACCCCGAAATCCCTTTGGTGTGGTAGATACGTACCATCTTCATGGTACTTAAGGGAAAAAGGAAAAGTTAAAAGTGAAAAATTTGCTACCGCAACCAGTTGACAATCATCAATCTACAAGTGCGGTAGCAAATTTTTCACTTTTCGTTTTTCACTTTTACTTTATAACGTGATATTTACACCAAATGTGAATGTGCGTGCTGATGGGTAGGCTCCGCTGTCAGTTCCGCTGCTCACCTCGGGATCATAACCCTTGTAGGGAGTGATGGTGAAGAGGTTGGTGGCTGTGGCGTAGATGCGCAGAGAGGCTGGGAATGTTTTTGGAAGGCGTGGACGATAACCAATGGTCAAGTTGCGAAGTTTGAGGAAGGAAGCACTCTGCACATAACGATCATCTATGTAGGAGAAGGGGCGTGTGGTGCTGGCAAGCGGGAGGGTGTTGCCTCCGTTGGTGGCAGTCCAGCTATTCAGTACGGTGGAGAGCACGTTGTAGGAGTCGCCTGTCTGTTCCAATCTTCTGCCCAGGGCGTTGTAGAGCTTGGCGCCATGACTACCAGCGAAGGTGATGTTGAAGTCCCACTCACGCACTTGCAGTTGTGAGGAGAAACCATAGGTGAGGTCTGGCTGGATGCTGCCGAGAATCTGGCGGTCGTTGCCATCAATCTTGCCATCACGGTTGAAGTCCTGATACTTCACGTCCCCAGCTTTGGGTGTCTGACCATTCACAGTGGGGAGCTGGGTCACATCTTCACCCTGCTGCACGATGCCTGCGAACTTCAAACCATAGAATGAGCCAAGTGCTTCACCCTTGCGCAGAATCTGCTGGTTGTCTGCCCCCTGAATGACGTTGTTGGTCTTGCCCATGTCGGTGATGCTGTTCTTGTTGTGGGCGATGTTGACTGAGGCGGTCCAGTTGAGGTGGCGACGCTTCAGGATGGTGCCGTTCACAGCCAGTTCAATACCTTTGTTCTCCACGTTACCTACATTCTGAAGCTGAGAGGTCACACCTGAGGCAAAGCCCATCGGCACATCGAGCAGAAGGTCGGAGGTCTTCTTATAGTAGAGGTCGAGTACAAAGTTGAGACGTCCATCAAGCAGCCCGAGGTCAGCACCGAGGTTGTAGCTGGCGGTGGTCTCCCATTTCAGGTTGCTGTTGGCGGAGTTCTTCTTCGCATAGCTGGACGAACCTGCATAGGAACCTGTGGCGTAGGAGGTGGTGAAGGCATAATCGCTGATTTCTTGATTACCGACGAGTCCGCCTGTCAGCCTTAACTTCAGATAGTCAAGGTGCCGCACATGGGCGAGGAATTCCTCCTTATCGACGTTCCAAGAGAGTCCGAGCGATGGGAAGTAGCCCCATCGGTAACCGTTGGAGAAGCGGCTGGAATGGTCGGCACGGAAGGTGGCTGTGGCATTGTAGCGGTCGAGCAAGGTGTAGTTCACGCGTGCGATGAGCGAGTTGAGGGAACTCTCCCTGATACCTGTTTGTGGAGTGTAGATGCCTGCGCCGTCGCCCAGGTTGTATTGCTTCAGCGTCTCGTTGGTGAAGTGGTTGGTGCGGATGCTGCTGAAGGTGGTAGTGGTGTTTTGCTTGGTGTAGCCAGCCAACGCATCAATCTGATGGATGCCCAGCTCCTTATTGTAAGATAATGTGTATTCCTGTTGCCATACGTCTGTCTGTCGATTGCCCGTACCACCAATACCCTGAGTTGCCAATCCCAACGAGGTGTAAGCGCCCGAGAAGTAGTTCTGTGTGAGCTTTTCGCTGTTCAGACCCACAGTGGCTTTCAATGTGAAATCGCCAAGTTTGTAACTTGCCCACACGTTGGAGAGCAGGTAGTTGTTCACGTTTTCTGCCACGCTTTCCTTGAGGTCATACACGGCATTGGAGGCATGGTCGCCAATGGCGAAGTATGCGTATTCGTAGGGGTTCTTGAAGTTGTAGGAACCGTCGGCATTATAGATTGGCACGACGGGAGGCGTAAGCAGGGCATAAACGAAGCTGTTGGTGATGCCTGCCGAATAGGGCGATGAGTTGTACACCTGCTCCTCGGTGGTGGTGAGTCCCGTCTGCTTGCTGCGTCCGTAGGTGGCGTTGATGCCGAACTTCAATCCCTTCTGCAGTTCCCACTCCGTGTTGATGTGGAAGTTGTATCGCTGGAAACCCGAATTGAGCACGATGCCGTCCTGATCGGTGTAGTTGGCTGAGAAAGCATACCGGCTCTTGTCGGTGCTACCATTCACAGAGAGTTCATGTCCCTGCTGAATGGCTGTTCTGAGCACTGCGTCCTGCCAATCAGTACCCTTGCCGAGTGCCTTGATCTGTTCGTCGGTGTAACCACCCTTGTTGTTGAAATAGTCTTTCTGGAACTGTGCCCATTGTGAGGCATTCAGCAGGTCGAGCTTCTTGCTCACGCTGCTCACTCCCAAGTTGTATCCATAGGAGATGTGGGCTTTCTTCTCGCCCAACTTTCCCTTCTTGGTGGTGATGAGGATGACGCCGTTCGCACCTCTTGAACCATAGATGGCAGTCGCACTCACGTCCTTCAACACCTCGATGCTCTCGATGTCATTGGGATTGATGGTGGCGAGGGGATTGAGGCTGCTCTCGATGGCGCCCAAGCCCGTTCCACTTGTCGAAGCGTCCTTGAAATAGATGAAGCCATCGACCACATAGAGCGGTTCGTTGCTGGCGTTGATGGAGTTGCCACCACGGATGCGGATGCTGCTTTCTGCCCCAGGCTGACCGCTGGATGCTGTGACGTTCAATCCTGCCACCTGACCACTCAAGGCACCATCCAGCGTGCTGGCTGTGCTGTTCTCAAACACATCTGCCTTGACCGTCGTGACCGAACCCGTCAACTGTGTGCGACTCTGAGTACCATAACCCACCACGACCACATCGTTCAGATAGCTACGCTTCTCCGTCAGTTTCACGTTGATGTCCTCCTCGTCGTCATACACGGTGACGGTCTGTGGACGGTAGCCTGTGAAGCTGATGGTCAATTTGACGGGCAGTGACTTCACGTCGATGGCGAAGTGACCGTCAATGTCTGTGGTCACACCCTTGCCATCGCCATAGCGGACAGTTGCACCCAAAATACTCTCTCCTGTAATGGCATCCACGATGGTGCCCTGCACTGTTTGCGCCCAAGTCGCAAAAGTGGAAGCGACGGTAAGTGCCGCCGCTAATAACAATCTTTTCCTAATCATGATGTATGAAGTTTTTTGTCTGTGTCTTATCTGTGGAATCAGTTGTTCTGTGCCAGAAGCCTCAACTGACTCTCCACCTCCTTATCCGTGAGTCTGAGGAAACCCGCCTTGTGGTTATACTCCTGCCCTGTGCGGACAATCCATTGGAGGAAGTTATCAATGTCGGCATCGAAATGGTTGTAAGTGAAGCCAATCTCCTCCACAGGGATGAGGTCAATCTCCTCGTTTTCGATGAGTTCGAGTGCCTCGTCAAGATTGCCCGAACGGAGTGCCTCGCGCTGATTCGCTTTCACACCCAGAGGCAACAAAGCGAGATCGCTGCGAAGCGTGCGAGAAGAGAGGTCGTAGAGGTTGCTCAGGGCATTGAAGGTGACGGACGCCTTGTCCTCGTTGATGGCTGAGAGCAGGTAGAAGTCGTCGCCAGCAATGCGATTGCCACGCAGGTCATCGCTGGTGCGTCCGAAGTGAGAAGCAAAGATGCCAGAGAGGGAAGCCTTGCCGCTGCCTGAATAGACCGTCAGCTTGTCCTTCAGCTTGTTCTTCTTGCCTTCCACCTCCTCTTCATACTCCTCGTCAAGGTCTTCAGCCGTGAAGAAAAGGTTCTTGATGTCCTTGCTCTTCCACTCCTTCTTCTGGATGTCGTTCAGCAGCGGATTCTCCGTCGTCGTCACAGGCAGCAAGGCATAACGACCCACGTAGGTGACGTTCACACCCTCCTGATGACTGCTCACCAACGTGAGGTCGGCATCAGCGTTCTTGCCGCTCACCAGTGCAATCTCCACATTCGGATTCACTGCCTTGTACGCCTCAATCCACTTCTCCACCAAGACCTTGCTTGCCTTGTTCACTTTCACTGTAATCACCCCGTCGTTCTGCGACGTTGCTGCACTCACATTGAGTGCCACCACTGCAAATACTGCTATCAAAAATGCTTTAATGTTCATATCTTTTTATATATTTATAATGTGTAACTTTCGTGTTGTCTTGACCTCGTTCTGAAATCTGGTGCAAAGGTACGGACATTTCGCTTACCCCAAAATCCCTTTGGTGTGGTATCAATCTACCATATATGTGGTAGAAAGGCCTTGTCAGCGTGCCAAAGTCTCTGTGAGAATGAAAGTCGGTTTTGTCAGTGTGACAAGGGCTATTATCTTATTGGTGTAGAATGATTATACTGCGCAAAGTCAATTTTTAGAATGATTTTCTAAAGATAAACCATTTGCTTGGTGGAATTTTCCAAAGCCCGTACCTTTGCATCACGAAAAGACAAAAAACTTCATGTATTAGTTGTATTAGTATGGCAGAGAATAGACAGATTATATTAGCAGACAATCAGGACATCACACGTTTAGGGGTGAAGACCCTGGTGCGATTGGCACTGAAGGACGTGGAAGGGCTGGCTGTAAAGGAACTGAGCCGACGCGCGGAACTGATTGCAGAACTGAAGGAGAACCCTTCGTCAGTGGTGGTGATAGACTACACGAAGTTCGACCTGGGCAGCACGGACGAGTTGCTGAACCTGAGTGAACGCTTTCCGTTTGCCATGTGGGTGCTCTTCTCCGACGAGTTGACGGAGCAGCTGATTCGCAGGTTGAGTGTGGAACAACAGTTCTGCATGATTCTGAAGGATGACTCGGCACAAGAGATCATTACGGCCCTGAAGTGCGCCATCACTGGTGTGCGCTTCCTTTGCCATCAGGTGACAAACCTCCTGCTCACACCCACAACATCACAGGAACTGGATGATCCGCTGACAGCAACGGAACGTGATGTGCTGCGCCTCATCGCCCTGGGTAAGTCGGTGAAGGAGATTGCTGTGGAGCGCAATTCGAGCATTCACACCATCACGACCCACAAGAAGAACATCTTCCGCAAAATCAGCGTCAACACCATCTATGAAGCTACGAAATACGCTTTGAGAGCAGGACTGGTGGAAATGGTGGAATACTATATTTAGTTGACAGTTGAAAATTGACAGTTGAAAATAAAGAGTTGAGAGAATGGATAAGGCAACCATAGCAATAGATACGAAACTGCCGAGACAGGATGCATACGGGGCGATAGCAATGCCAGTATATCACACGGCAGCGTATGAGTTTGAGACGGCAAAGGATATGGCAGATGCCTTCTGTGGCAGAGTGCTGGCACCCGACTATTCGAGGGTGATGAACCCGACGGTGATGCACTTGGAGGACACAGTGAAGGCATTGACAGGAGCAACGAACGTGTTTGCATTCTGTTCGGGTATGGCTGCCATCACCAATGCACTGCTGGCTGTAGTTGAATCAGGAAAGAACATCGTCACGTCCAGTCATTTGTTTGGCAACACTGTGGCATTGATGACCAAAACCCTCACTCGGTTGGGTGTGGAGACCAAGCAGATTGACTTGCTGGATCTCGATGCTGTGCGGAGTGCCATCGATGAGAACACAGCTTGCCTCTATATGGAGATTGTCACCAATCCGCAGTTGGAAGTGGCAGACCTCTCGGCATTGGCAGAGATAGCTCACGAAAAGAATATCCCACTCATTGCCGACACGACGGTGATTCCCTTCACGCAGTTCAGTGCCAAGGAATTGGGAATTGATATTGAAGTGGTGAGCAGCACCAAATATATCTCTGGTGGTGCGACCTCATTAGGCGGTCTGGTTATTGACTATGGGAACTTTCCTGTGGTGAACCAACGCATCCGCTTCGAATTGCTCTTCAATGTGGGCAGTTATATGTCGCCACACGCTGCCTATATGCAGTCGCTGGGTTTGGAAACCCTCGATGCCCGCTACCGGGTGCAATCAGCCAATGCACTGGCGCTGGCAAAGAAGTTGCAGGCTGTGCCCGAAATCAAACGGGTGAACTACATCGGTCTGGAGGACAACCCTTTCTATGCTTTGGCACGCAAGCAGTTTGGAGAGACCAGCGGTGCGATGCTCACCATCGACTTGGCAGACAAGCGGGCATGTTTCCACTTCATCGATCACCTGCAACTCATCCGCAGGGCGACGAACCTGTTCGACAACAAGACCCTCGCCATCCATCCCTACAGCACCATCTTCGGAAACTTTACAGACGTGGAGAAACAGGCAATGGACGTGAAGCCAACAACCATCCGCATCTCGGTTGGATTGGAGGATGTGGATGACATATTTGAGGACATTCGACAGGCAGTAATACATAAACCAAGAAACTGATGAAGTTTTTTGTCTGTCCCATTGCTGTCTGTGAAGATAGCATGGGGCTATATTTTTGAGAATTGTGTAACTTTGCAGGTAAAAAGACGGAACGATGATGTATGATTTTGACAAGCCTGTTGACCGCAGAGGGTCTGGCGATTTGAAGCATGAGGTGCTTCTGGAAAGATATGGACGGAGTGATTTGCTGCCTTTGTGGGTGGCTGATATGGATTGGGAGACCCCTGCGTTCATCACAGACGCATTGAAGGCGCGATTGGAACACTCCTTGTTCGGCTATACGGTTGAGCCCAAGGACTATTGGCCAACGGTGCAGCGATGGATTGAGGCGCACCACCAATGGAAGGTGGAACGTGAATGGATGACCTACATCCCTGGCATCGTGAAGGGCATCGGCATGGTCATCAACTTCTTCCTGAAGGAGGACGAGAAAGTGATTGTGCAGCCACCCATCTACCATCCCTTCTATCTGACGCCAAGGGGCAACAAACGGGAGGTGGTGTGGAATCCACTGAAAGAGAAGCGTGATGCAGCGGGCAACCTTGTGACTTATGAGATGGACTTCGAGAACCTTGAACAGGTGTGTGATGACAAGTGCCGTCTGCTTATCCTATCTAATCCCCACAACCCTGCTGGCATCGTGTGGGACAGAGAAACCTTGCAACGGCTGGCGTACTTTGCGAAGGAACATCGCCTCATCGTCATCAGCGATGAGATTCATGCGGACATGGCGCTCTTTGGCAACAAACACATCCCTTTTGCTTCCGTGAGTGAAGAGGCCGCTGAGGTGAGCATCACCTTTGGCGCACCCACCAAGACCTTCAACATGGCAGGCATCGTGAGTTCGTGGAGCATCATTCCAAATGAAGAACTGCGCAAACCTTTCTATCATTGGCTCTCTGCCAATGAACTGGATGACCCCAATATGTTTGCACCTATCGCCACTATCGCTGCCCTGAAGCATGGAGAGGAGTGGCGGCAGCAGATGCTTCATTATGTGGAGGGAAACATCAACTTCCTCATTGACTATTGTCAGCAACATATCCCACAAATCAAGCCTCTTCGTCCCCAAGCCTCTTTCCTCGTCTGGCTTGATTGTCGTGAGTTGGGTCTGAACCACAAGGAACTCCTCAATCTCTTCATCAATCAAGCCCACCTTGCCCTCAACGACGGTGAGATGTTCGGTCCTGGTGGCGAAGGTTTCATGCGCTTGAATGTGGGTACCCAAAGAAGTGTGCTGAAAGAGGCATTGGAACGGATTGCACTCACTTAATTGAATAAAATTGACTTCGCTGAGCTAAAAGGTTGACTGCGTCGAGCTAAAGGTTCTCACATTCTGAAGAAAACCAGCCTTCTTTTCATTCACTTAATTAAATTTTTTGTAACTTCGCACTCACAAAAGATAAATGATTAAGATATGAAGAAGGGATTTTTGTTGTTAATGGTTGTGGCTGTTGCCACATTTGTCCTTGGCAGTACGACTGCTTGCAAGGAAGTTGCGAAATCATTGGTTAGTGTTTCGTCTGACAGCGATTCTGTGGCGCGGGAATTGCCACGCACGTTGGACAATGCTCCTCAACCCGAAGGGAATATCACCACTTGGTTGCCAGCTGGATTCTTGGAAGATGGCGGGTATAAGATGTTCATTCTTGATGGCGATGAGAGCCGATTCATCCAGGACAATCTTGGTGAGACGGATACCATTTATGTGCTCCGACTCGTTAGTTTCAATCGAGTGGGTTTTGAAGAGGGGGATGAGGAAGAGGCGAATGAGCATAATGAGAATGCGACGGAAGAGGGTTCATACATACAGTCATACAATGGACCACTGGTGGTGGATGCCTACGACCCTGCCACTAAGAATTTTGTGGGTCGTTTTGAAGGTACCTACTTCTGTGAATGTGAATACACTCCTGATGGAGATGTCATGCATTGTGGGGAGTCTTATGCAGGCACTTTCACGAAGACTGACGGCACAAAGGAGGAGTTCTCTTACTTTGGTGATTAAACTTGCAGCTTAGACGGCGCTGATGGAACTGATGACCCGCATAGACATTCCTGAGTCGGAATGGAAGATGGCCGCTGGCGCGAAAGTGCTGCTGGTGGGGTCGTGCTTTGCCGATGAGATAGGGGAGAAGATGGTGAGGGGAGGCTTTGAGGCGATGGTGAATCCCTTTGGCACACTCTACAACCCAGCAAGCATTGCAGCAAGTCTGTTGAGGAGCATCAGTGAGAAGGAGGTAGGAAAGGAGGATGTTTTTTGTGGTGGAGATGGCGTGTGGCATTCGTGGATGCACCACAGCAAGTTCTCTTCAACCGATGTGGCGACGCTTGTAGAGCGCATCAACAGCACCACCCATCGTGTGGCAGACTTCCTGCGAGAGGCGGATGTGTTGGTGGTCACCTTTGGCACAGCCATCATCTATCGGTTGAAAGAGACGGGAATGTTGGTCGCCAACTGCCACAAACAGCTTGACAGCCTCTTTGTGAGGGAACAGCTGAGTGCCTACGACATCGTGGATCAATGGCAGATGCTCTTGCAACTGCTGGAGAGTGTGAACCCGAAGTTGAAGGTCATCTTCACGGTCAGCCCCATCCGTCACAAGCGAGACGGCTATCACGTGAACCAAATCTCGAAGGGGATTCTGCTACAGGCTCTTGACGAAATCGTCAATAATAAATGGAATTATTTCCCCTCCTATGAGATCATGATGGATGAACTGCGCGACTACCGCTTTTATGCGGAGGATATGATACATCCGTCGGCACAGGCCGTGGAGTATATCTGGCAGCGATTCGAAGACACTTATTTCGATAACAAAACAAAAGATGTGGTGGCGAAGGCAACGAAAGAGTGGCGACAGAGCCAACATAGGAAGATAGTTGAAAGTTGATAGTTGACAGTTGACAATTGAAAGTTAAGGTTATGTACACAATAGATGAAATTGCGCAGGTGATTGGCGCAGAGAGAAAGGGAACGACAGCGGCGAAAATCAATTGGTTGTTGATTGACAGCCGAAGCCTGTGTTTCCCTGAGGAGACACTCTTCTTTGCCTTGAAGACAGAGAAGAACGATGGACATAAGTATATAGAGGAGTTGTATAGGCGAGGCGTGCGCAACTTCGTGGTGGAGAGCCTCCCTGCATCAAGCATGGATGGAGCGAACTTTCTGCTTGTGAAATCGCCTCTGAAAGCTTTGCAAGATCTGGCAGCGTATCATCGCAGCCAATTGGACATCCCAGTGATTGGCATCACGGGTTCGAACGGAAAGACAACGGTGAAGGAGTGGCTGTATCAGCTGCTTTCGCCCGATTTCAATGTGTGCCGTTCACCTCGTAGTTACAACAGTCAGGTGGGTGTGCCTTTGAGTGTGTGGTTGATCAATCCCCATAACGACCTTGCCATCATCGAGGCAGGTATCTCGCAGTCGGGCGAGATGGCGAAGCTGGAACGCATCGTCAAGCCCACTATTGGTGTGATGACTAATTTGGGAGCGGCGCATCAGGAGAACTTCATGAGTTATGGCATCAAGTGTGCGGAAAAGATGCAGCTCTTCAAGGACTGCCAGACGTTGGTGCTCAACTCGGAGGATGCCACCATTCAGCAATGTGCCGAAACCTTGCCAGAGAGCGTGAAGCGTGTCAAGTTGCAGGTGCGACAGGTGGAGAAGGACAACGACCATGCTACGATACGCTTTGAGTATCAGGGGCAGATCGGGCAGTACACCATCCCTTTCATTGATGATGCCTCCATCGAGAACTCCATCACGTGTTTCTCGACGGCATTGACAATCTTCACTGGCGACATCCAAATGTTGTGCGAACGCATGAGCCGTTTGGAACAGGTGGCCATGCGTTTGGAGGTGAAGGATGGGAAGAATGGGTGTACGCTTATCAATGACTCCTATAACTCGGATGTGCAGTCGCTGGACATCGCCCTCGACTTCATGAGCCGTCGTCCTGAGACGAAGAAGCAGCATCGTACGTTGATTCTGAGTGACATCCTGCAGAGTGGAGAGACCCCAAGAAGCCTCTACTCGCGTGTGGCACAGATGGCAGCCTCGCGTGGCATTGAGAAGGTGATTGGTGTGGGTGAGGAACTGACTGCTTGTGAGGGTTATTTTCCGATGGAGCACTATATGTTCCGTACCACTGATGCCCTGATTCACAGCGAAGTGTTTGATAAATTGCGCAATGAGTTCATCCTAATCAAGGGTGCCCGTCAGTTCCGTTTTGATAAGGTGAGTGACCTTCTGACGCTGAAGGTGCATCAAACCATTCTGGAGGTCAATCTCAACGCCCTTGTCAATAACGTGCGCTACTATCGCCGTTTCATGAAACCTGAGACGAAGATGGTGTGTATGGTGAAGGCCAGCGGCTATGGTGTGGGTTCGTTGGAGACGAGCAAGACCTTACAGGACAATGGGGTGGATTACTTGGCTGTGGCTGTGGCGGATGAAGGTGCCGACCTTCGTGAGGCGGGCATCACTGCCAACATCATGATCATGAATCCTGAGACCACCTCGTTCAAGATGCTGTTCGATTACAGCTTGGAACCTGAGGTGTTCAGTTTTGACCTGCTCGAACAACTGATTTATGCGGCAGAGAAGGAGGGTATCACCAACTTCCCCATTCATATCAAGCTCGACACGGGCATGCATCGTCTGGGTTTCAATCCGGAGAAAGATATGCCACGCCTCATTGAACGTCTGCGCCGTCAGACGGCACTTGTGCCCTGTTCTGTGTTCAGCCATTTCGTGGGTAGTGATGGAGATGAGTTCGATGCGTTCTCCCATCGTCAGTTTGAACTTTTCGACCAAGCCAGCCGTCAGTTGCAGGCAGCTTATTCCCATAAGATTATCCGTCATATCTGTAATTCCGCTGGTATCGAGCATTTCCCAGAATACCACCTTGATATGGTGCGTTTGGGTTTGGGATTGTATGGCATCAATGCCCGTAACAACCATATCCTGAACAATGTGGCGACCCTCAAGACCACCATCTTGCAGATTCGTGAGGTGCCCAAGGGGGACAGCATCGGGTATTCGCGACGTACTGTCCTCGAACGTGACAGTCGCATTGCTGCCATCCCTATCGGTTATGCAGACGGTCTCAATCGCCATCTTGGCAATCGGGGTTGCTACTGTCTGGTGAATGGTCAGAAAGCCGACTATGTGGGCAACATCTGTATGGATGTCTGCATGTTGGATGTGACGGACATTGACTGCAAGGAGGGCGATCAGGTGGAAATCTTTGGCGACCACCTGCCAGTCACAGTGCTTAGCGATGCCCTTGGCACCATCCCTTACGAGGTGCTCACGGGTATCAGCAACCGAGTACAAAGAATTTATATTCAAGAATAAATCGTCAATTGTAAATTGTCAAATCGCACATTACACACCCTATCTCTGATGCTTCTGTGCCTCTTGGTTGTCGAGAGTGCGACGGCACAGAAGATTATTCGCCGTTCCAGTCGTTTCTATGAGGAGGATCAGGCGCTCCCTCAGCGTGTGGACCCGATACTCAAGGATAGCTGGTATCAGGATGCCCCACATTATAATATGTGTCCGCTGGACAAGGATGGTAATCGCTGTTTGGTGGGATGTGTGGCGACTGCGATGACGCAGGTGATGCACTATTGGAACTGGCCAGCAATGGGAACGGGTTATCATGAGTATGTGGATGAGAAGGGATGCGGACAGAAACTCTCTGCGAATTTTGGAGAACACACTTACGATTGGCCAAACATCTTAGACACCTACAAAGAAGGGGAGTACACCAAGGAACAAGCCGATGCCATTGCCTTGTTGAGCAGTGATTGTGGCATCGCTGTCAATATGAATTACGGAGCAGAATCGAGTGGGTCGCACTCCATTTATCAGTCTATTGCCTTAGCGAATTATTTTGATTACGATAGAGGTGTTCAGATGCTTTTCCGCGACTTCTATTCGTTGGAGGAAATAACCCTGATATTGAAGAAGGAACTGGCAGCTGGTCGTCCTGTGCTGGCAGCTGGTGGTAGCAATGTGAGAAGTCATGCCTTTGTGATAGACGGTTACGATGAGAACGACTGGTTCCATCTGCACATCGGCAATCCCAACAATGAGGAGGACGGATGGTCGTATTTGCCCTATATGGTTCCTGATCACCCTACGTGGTATGACAAGGACAGTCCAGAGAATGGCATGAATATTTTGCAGGTCTTCACGATTGGTGTAATGCCTTCTGCTGATAACCGAGCTACAGGCATCGAACGGCACAACTTCGCCTTTCAGTATATCGGTGCTGTGAGGGAGGAAGAGAAATCTGAGCCTGTCTATCCTCGAAAAGAGGTGGCGGTCACCGTTCATAAACTCGCTAATATAGGTTGGAATCTTCTGGAAGATTCTGTCGCCATCATGCTGAAACATGACGATGAGTTGGTGTGTCCGCTTCATGTCTACGACCACGAATTTCAGTTGGAGGAGCTGGAGAACACCACTTACACCGATACCCTGCAGATAGCCTTCCCTGCGGAAGTGAAGGATGGGGTCTATACCTTGGTGCCGATGTATCGTGACAATGCCTTAGACGGAGGGAAGGAATGGCGAGAGGCACGCACCATGACCGGCAAACCCAACTATTTGATTGCTCAAGTGGCGGGGGAGAAAGTGACCCTCAGTAGCGATACCGCTTCCATTGCCTATCTGACCTTGGAGGACTACGACTTCCCCGACTACATGATACACAACACCAATCCTGTGTTCAGCTTGACCCTCAAGAACCACAATGCTGAAATGGCAGGATATTTGTTCCTGAAACTGGAAGATGTGAATAATCCCAATAGGATTTTCACGATGCAAAGCCAAGGTCTCACCCTCGCCAAGGACGAGGTGAGTACCAGAACATTCAGGAAGAGTAAGATCTATATCCCTACCTTGGGGACGTACCGTCTGCGCATCTTCTACAAAACCGATGTTTTTGCCACAGAACTGAATGAGTTTGTGCTTCCCGAAGATATCATCATCACCATCTTATCAGGTGATGAATGGGAAATCGCTTCAAGGTAGGCGCTTTTGTGGGGAAGTTAGAACTGGAAATAAATGAATTGCACCTTTTCTCCACCCAGCATGATGGTGACCAAGAATACAATCAGATAGCAAGTGAGGCGAACCCATTGTGAAGCTTGCCATCCTTGATTTTTCCATTGGAAAGGATGCTGTGCTTCCTTCATCAGCCATTCAATAACCACCAGCAAGGCAATCAGCAATAGTGGTAATTTGCTGCATTCAGGGGCTGCTATCAGGTGTGGGTCAAACATGTGGGAGAGATAGCCCCATGCCATTTCCACATTTTCGGCTCTAAAGAACACCCAACCAATGAGCACCACGATGAAGGTGATGTATTTCACGGGCAGTTTGTACACCAATGCATGATAGGCGCCCCAAAGTACAAATGTCCAGTTACTTCCATGCCACAGACCGCTGAGCAGGAAAACTGCCAAGATGTTGAGCTCTCTTCTGACTTTTCCCTTTCGATTGCCTCCCAGTGGGATATAGACGTAGTCCTTGAACCACCCCATGAGGGTGATGTGCCATCTGCGCCAGAAATCCTGCATGGAGGAAGCAAAGTAGGGTTTGTTGAAGTTCTGGGAGATGTTGATGCCAAACAATTTGGCAGAGCCTACAGCCATATCGCTATACCCCGAGAAATCGCCATAGATTTGGAAGGTGAAATAGAGGGCTCCCAACCATAATGTAGGCAGGCTGAGTGTTGCATGGTTGGAAAAGATGTAGTCAACCTGAGCGGCACAATTATCGGCAATCAGCATCTTTTTCAC
>JAGAAZ010000014.1 GCA_017614895.1 Bacteroidaceae bacterium
CACCATCGCTCTCGCAGCAGTTATCGCCATCAGTGCAAGCGCAAAGAAAGTTAACACAGTAGTGTTCAACTCAGTAAAGGTCAACGCACCTGTTCACCTGGTCATCGTTCCCGGCAGAGAGTATTCAGTGGACATCAACTCTCGCGAAACAGGACTTGCATCAACCATTTCCTGGAGCATCAAGAACGGCGTGCTCAACATCTCAGCACGCGATCTCGAAGCCCTCGAACAGGCAGGCGGCACAGTGGATGTCATCGTATCAGCTCCCCGTGGTGTAGATTACCAAATCGGTCAGGACATGCAGGAAGCATCCAGCAGCAAGCATCGCGCAAGATTCAGTTTCAGACGTCATCGCCGTTAAATCACTCTTTCACACTATATAATATTTAAGAACGAAGGGGCTCTTAGGAGTCTCTTCGTTCGTGTATGATTCAAATCTCCATCACAGTATTTTATATTTCAAAGTTTGGAATGTATGTTCCAAATCATGAAACGTATGTTCCAAACTTTGAAATATACGTTCCAAGCCTTGGAACGTAAAATATCCAAGAGGTTTGGCAAATTTTTCCAAGGAGCCCAGCAAATTTATCTCTAGTTCCACTTATTTGAAATGAATACGGGGTAACACCTCAAGGTTAAGTCAAGGTTGTTATTGTGAAAACATCAGTACGCTTTTCTATGCTCGAATCGTGGGGCATTGTTATGCGTATTAATGGGGGATAGTTAGGGCACAAATTGTTACTTTTCTATAAAAAAGCGTTTCGAATGGCAAAAAACTCTAAACTCTAAACTCTAAACTCTAAACTTTTCCTTACCTTTGCCCCCACATTTATATATAATAGGAACAATCAACCACTAAAAACTATTACAACTATGGTTACTACTTTCATCATTATTGCCGTTGTTGTCGTGATCGTATTAGCTGTCATCGGCATCTACAACAACCTTGTGAAACTGCGCAACAACCGTGAGAACGCTTTCGCTGACATCGACGTGCAGCTGAAGCAACGTTATGACCTCGTGCCTCAGTTGGTGGCTACTGTAAAGGGCTATGCTGAGCATGAGAAGGGACTCTTGGAAAGCATCACCGCTGCCCGTTCAGCAGCCATGAGTGCTACGAGCATTGACGACAAGATCAAGGCTGACCAGCAGTTGACTTCTGCTTTGGCAGGATTGAAGGTGCAGGTAGAGGCTTATCCTGACCTGAAGGCCAACCAGAACTTCATGCAGTTGCAGGAAGAACTTTCTGACATTGAGAACAAGCTCGCTGCTGTTCGTCGCTTCTTCAACTCTGCCACTCGTGAGCTCAACAACGCTGTGCAGACCTTCCCCAACAATCTCCTTGCTGGCATGTTCGGTTTCCACAAGGAGGCTATGTACGAGATTGAGGCTTCACAGAGAGCTGAAGTGGAGAAGGCACCAGAGATCAAATTCTAAAGAGGTGTGAGGTGTGAAGTGTGAGGTGTGATATGCAATACGTTGGTATCCATACTCAAATCATGCGGAACAACTGGAACAGCATCATACTGCTCCTAATGTTTCCGTGCATCATATTGGGCATGTTGTGGGTGTTCTGCTGCATCTTTGGTGTGCAGAGCACCTACGACATGTACGGCAACGAACATTTCTACCTCGACACGAACATCATCAACGATACGTGGTTGGGGTGGGCACCTTGGGCTGTCATCATCGTGGGCATCTGGCTTGCGATTGCCTACACGTTCAATGCCCAGATGATTCAGCACGCCACAGGTGCCAAACCGCTGGAGCGTCGAGAAAACATGCGCGTGTACAATCTGGTGGAAAATCTCTGTATGAGCTGTGGTATGCCGATGCCGAAAGTGAACATCATCGAGGATGAGCAACTCAACGCCTTTGCCTCTGGCATCAACCAGAAGAGTTATACCGTCACCTTGACTCGTGGCATCATTGACTATCTGGATGATGATGAACTGGAGGGTGTGATTGCACACGAACTGACCCATATCCGCAATCGCGACACGCGTGTGCTCATTGTCAGCATCGTCTTTGTGGGCATCCTCTCCACCCTGCTCACCCTGCTGACACGTGGTGTGCTGCGTATGTTCCTGTGGAGCGGAGGTTCCTCACGCCGTTCGAATGGCAAGGGAGGTGGTGTTGCCATCATCGTGGTCATCATCGCAGCCATCATTTGTGCTGCCATTGCCTATTTCCTCACCCTGCTCACCCGTTTCGCCATTTCGCGCAAACGTGAGTTTATGGCAGATGCAGGTGGTGCCGAACTGACACGCAACCCTCGTGCCCTCGCCTCTGCATTACGTAAGATTTCTGCTTATCCAGGACTTGGGCACATCAATCGTGAAGACATCGCCCAACTCTACATTATCCATCCGAAGAAGCTCAAGCAGAGTTTCTTCGACAACTTACAATCCCTCTTCAGCACCCATCCGAGCACTGAAGAGAGAATCCGAATCTTGGAGCAGTTTTAAGTTACTTCTTCGACTTTTTCTTCATGTAGTTTCTGTACGCCTCAATCATCTGCTGACGGCGTTCTGGTGTGATTGTGACGAGACGTGAATTGGTATCTTCACTCTTCAAAATAGCCTTATCCTTTTCACTCCAGTTGAATTTGAAAAGTATTTCACCATGCAGGTCATCGGTGATGTGACCATTTTCATCAATGAACAATTTTGTGACATCTTTGGATTCAGGCATCCAATTGACAAATGGCATCTCGATGTTCCAGTCGCCTATAGCAATCAGCACATAGGTTTTACCATCTATGGTGACTTCTATCAACTTGTCTTCCATAAATTCCCGAAATTCACTCATCACCTGTTCGTAGAGTGTCATCATCATCATGTCGGTATATTCCAGTCCCTGAATTTCACGACGTGACAATTCATCTCTCACTTCTTTCAAGCGGCTGGCAGCTTCTAACACCTGTCCCGTCCCCATCTTCAACAGCGTAGCCATCGTGTTTACCATAATTGGACCAGTACTCTCCTTATTCTTCGTCACTTGAGCATAACGCTTCAGTTCATCCCCATAAAACATTGCATTCTCCATATCCTGCAGATTCATGGCAGTGAACATCAATGCAATGGAGGTCTCCTGAAAAATGGAGTCGGGCACAACTCTGTTGACATCAGCCACCATGTGGTAGATGCGCTCGTAGTACTTCATGGCACCAACCTGGTCGTAGATTCCCCCATCTTTGTCGAGCAAGAAATGCGCTGCTTCAATCTGCTTCTGCCAATCGGTAGGGTCGTTGTCAGCCGCTTTTTCCAATCGTTCACGTTGCTGCTGTTTCGTTTCGTTCGCACTCTGTCCGTTCATGTGGAGTGTCAAGGTGCACATCATTGTCAGTGCCACCCAAAAGAGTTTCTTTGTTTTCATTGTACTAATTTACTTTTATGTGAATACCCATCTGTTTTGAAGTCTTCGAGGCAAAGATACATCTTTTCCTCAGAAAAATTCTTAATATCTAATAATTTTCTCGGAAAATCTAACAAAAATAGTTAAACTTGATGTTCGATGTGCATTTTTTTGCCTTTTTATTTGGTATTATCTAAAAGTTTAGATTAACTTTGTGGCAGAAAATCTAAAACATTAAATAAAGAAATCTAAAACATTAAATAAAGATGAAACAGAACAACGAAGAAAGACAACTGACCAAAGCCGAAATGGAAATCATGAATGTGCTCTGGGAGAAGGCTAACGGGATGACCACACACGAGATCATCGATCAGTACCCTGAGCCTAAGCCTGCCTACTCCACCATCGCCACGTTCCTGAAGATTCTGACGAACAAAAGCTTTATCCGTTCACGCAAGCAGGAGGGAGGTGGCAAGACCTTCGTGTTTACTCCCCTCATTAGCAGGGAGGCATACACCAACCGCGTGATGAAAGAGGTGAAGTCCACCTTCTTCGCAGGCTCCCTCAAATCCATGCTCTCCTATTTCGCCAAACAGGAAGAGGTGTCGGAAGAAGACCTGCAGGAAATCATGGAAATGATTAATAATAGAAGTTAGAGAAGTTAAAGGAGTTAAAGAAGTTAAAGACAATACTATCCTATGATCTACGTCATCAAAGCAGCCATCACACTGGCACTCCTATATAGCTGTTTCTTCATCTTCCTGAGCAAAGAAACATTCCACAGGTTCAACCGCTGCATGCTGGTGGGCATCATGCTCGTGTCGCTCGTCATGCCGATGTTCCACTTCACCACGTCCCATCCTACGGCACTGAACGAAGAGGTGTACATCGTGCAGAACTACATTGAGCAAGACTACACCCCCATCGTTGTCGCGCCGCAAGCTCCTCGCATCACATGGATTCAGGTGCTCACGTGGATCTACCTGGCTGGAGTCGCTGTCATGCTCATCCTCACCCTCGTGCAGGCCATTGTGCTCATCCGCTTCCTGCGTTGTGGTGTCCGCCACACTGACTCACAAGGCAACACCGTCATCCTGCACAATGGCGAAGTGCCACCTTTCAGCATCTTCCGCTACATCGTCATGAGTGTGAAGGACTATGAGACGAGTCGTCAATATATCCTCACCCACGAACAGGAGCACATCCGTCTGGCTCACACCTACGACCTTCTCCTGCTCCAGGGCATGAAGATTCTTCAGTGGTTCAACCCTTTCATCTGGTTCCTCAGCCGTGACCTCAAGGCAGTGCACGAATACGAGGCAGACCAGGCAGTCATCAACCAAGGCATCGATGCAAAATCATATCAACAACTTCTCGTGATGAAGGTGGTCGGGAATCGACTGCAGCCTTTCACCAACAATCTGAATCACGGATCACTCAAAAAACGTATTATTATGATGTACCAAAAACCCTCTAACCGATGGCTCATGCTCAAAGCACTCTGCGCCATCCCTGTGGCGGCATTGACCATCAATACCTTCGCCACACCTATTGAGACCGACCCCGTGGAAGATATGGTGAAGACATTGGAAACGACCAACGTGCCAACCATCAACGAGGTGAAAGAGAATGTTCTCACGACTGTGGAAAGTATAGACGAGACACCCTTCGCCATCCATCCCGTCGCTGACCAGTATGGCAGAATCATAGGTTTCACGCACGAAGGCAAGCCTGCCGACGGCTTCTTCGAGTGCACTGCTGAATATGTGTTCATCGATGGACGTCAAGCTACTGAGGCCGAACTGAGAAACTATAAGACGCTGCTGACCAATTCAAAGTTTGAGATGGTGAAGACAGCCAACGGAACGGCAAAGTACAACTACAAGGACAAGCACGGCATCATCGTCATCCACACCCAAGGCGAATCAACGGCTCCAGACGACAACAATCCGCTCATTCTCGTCAATGGCTTGGAAATGGAACTTCCTGCTGACATCAAGACACTCGATGGTGAAGCAATCAGCAAAATGCTTGGCATCAAGGAGGAAGACGTTGAGAGCATCACCGTGCTCAAAGACGCTGCCGCCAAAGCCGTCTATGGCGAGAGAGGCAAGAATGGCGTGATTGAAATCAAGGTGAAATCCTCATTGTTGGATAGGCTTCCTGGCATTCAGAAGAACGAGGATGGCACCTACTCCATCAACGGCAGGAAGGTTCAGAAAATCCTTGTGAACGGAAAGGAATTTTTCAAAGCCCTCTCCGATGACCCAGAAACACGTGTCTTTGGGCATGAAGAAACGCCTCCCACAATTACCGGCTTCATCAACGGAGATGATCCCATCTTTGATGTAACCGAAGAGCCAGCGCAGTACCCAGGTGGACAGGGAGCCCTCATGCAGTACCTCGCCCAGAACATCCGCTATCCAAAGATTTCCGCAGAGAACGGTGCCCAGGGAAAAGTTCTCGTACAGTTCATCATCGAGAAAGACGGTTCGCTCAGCAATGTCGCCATCGCCAAGGGCGTGACACCTGCAGAAGACGGCATCACCGTCACAGCACAGGGCACAGCGGCTGAAGAGAACAGCACTTCAAAGGAAGCTTATGGTGCGTTGAACATTGAGGCAGTCAGAGTCATTCGCGAGATGCCGAAATGGATTCCAGCCAAGCAACGCGGACAAGTGGTGAGAATGAGATATACTCTCCCCATCACCTTCCGTCTCCAATAAATAATTGAGTTAGTAATGAAAGATTAGTATATGTTTAGTGCACACCCCCCTCGCATTGTCAGTGATGACGGTGCGAGGGGTTATTTATTCATAAAAAAGAAGAAGAAGAGGGAGATAATAAAACACATTTTAGAGTGAAATCGTAAAAAATATTAACAAATAGTTGCATAAATGATTTATTTGTTCTACATTTGCCTCACAATTATCATTAATATAAACACAAAACCTAAAAATCTTATGAAAAAGAACTTTACCTTTTTTGCCCTCGCAACAATGATGTTGCTGGGTATGTCAAGTGTTTTTTATGCATGTAGCAGCGATGACGACAATAATGGCAGTAGCCAACAGGAGGCTGGCGACAAGGCTGTAGCTGAATTGAAAGAGATGCTGTTTGACAAGGACGGAACTGTGATCTTCGGCGATACGGAGACTCCAGGTGTTTATGAAATCGCTTTTGATGAGCAAAGCAATGCAGTCAGCATGGTTGCCCTATATCTGAACAACGCTGACTACAAAGGCGGAAATGCTGTCTATGAGTTAGCCGACAACCGCGGCAAGGTAACTGTGACAGAAGGCGCTGAAGCAGGCATTTACTATCAGGTATTGTTTAAAGTGAAGGGTATCCCGACGATGACGTTGCTGATTGAGGAGCCGAACTACATGATGGGCAAAGAGAACAAGATGATGGCAAACAACTATTGGAAGTGCCACAGAAAGAGTGGCTGCACAAATCCTATATTCCCAAAGCCTAAGGATATCGACGGCACACCCAATTGCACAAAATGCGGATCTCCAGATGACGTCAAGCCTTATCCAGGCGAATGAAAAGAGTATTATTATAATGAAAAAAATTTTATTATATAGTTGGCTGCTGCTAATGCCCATGATGGGACATGCCCAGCTGGAAGTAGACGCCGACATCATCAGCGAGGGCGCGAAGGCATTGGCGGACGCTCCGGAGAAAGGCTCGAAGGTGCGCAACCTCGTGAAAAAGGCGAAGGACTATGCCGACCAGCGTTCGGTGAGCGATGTGGACACGTTCTACATCCAGACGCCCGACAGACCTTGGCGCATCAGTGTGGACAGCTACCTCAGCCAGTCGGACCTGCAGATGAAATCGACCATCGACGGGTCTGCTATCTACTCTGACGTGGTAGGTCCCCTGAAATGCGATCCCCGCATCCGCACCGACGTGTGCACCTCAGTGGGTGTGCGCGTAGGCTACAAGGGCTTCGCCGTCCACTATGCCATCAACGTAGCAGGCGAAAAAGGTCGCGACTTCTCGCTCAGCAGCGCTGGCTCATGGTACTGCGCCCACCTGCGTCTGCATGAATTCAAGACTAGTGAGCCGGAAGTGAAATACGAGGGAAACTTCGTCAATATTTATGAAGGTACGACTGATTTCATGAGTTTTACCGACAAGTGGAACCTCGACTCACCCATCAAGGCCAGAACCCTGGTGATGGACGGCTACTACATCTTCAACAAGCGACGCTTCTCCTATAAGGCAGCCTATCGTCAGAGCGTCATCCAGCGCCGTTCTGCTGGCTCGTGGCTGGCAGGCGCCATGCTTTACTACTCCGATTTCCGCTACGACAAAGACCCCAACGCGAACCTCATCCTGTCGATGGGCGACGTGGGACGCATCAGGCAGTGGCAAGCGAACATAGGTGCAGGTTATGGCTACAACTTTGTGCCTGCAAAAGGTTGGCTCATCAGTGCGATGGCAATGCCGATGCTGACACTTTATAACAGAGTGAAGACCGACCTCTTTGACTCGAACCTGCGCCAACTCTCACTGGACGAAGAGGAACACGATGACGACGAGCTGCCAAAATCCGACTACCGCATCTCGAAGATGGGATCGGAGAGCCGCAACAGCCGCATCTCGCTGAACTTCAACGCCCGACTCTCCATCACCTACAACTGGAGCCGCTACTTTGCGTGTGTGAACGGACAATTCTACAACTTCCGCTATCACCACAAGGATCATCGAGGAAACCTGAATGACTGGTATGCCAATGCCGCCATCGGCGTGAGATTCTAATATGAATATGAAGACAAGCACCCTCCTCACCACCCTGATGGTAGCCATGATGCTACTGGGCACAGGCTTTGGCCTGACTGCCTGCAACGATGATGACGACAGCTCCAACGCATCAGGGGTAAAACCCGAGGTGCTGGTCTTGTTTTCGCTCGACGGGTTGGGCGACGGCAGCTACAACGACCAGATTCTGCGTGGCATCAAACTGATGGAGAATGAGTACAACCAGAAAATGTCCATCAGATTCGTGAATCCCAAGACCATGGAGGAAGTGGAGTCGCTCTGCACGTCGTGGTGGGAAAAGATTGACGAACCTGCCGACAAGAAGGGCACCATTCCACGCAGATTGCTGGTGCTGGCATCTTCCGACTACATTGATCTTGCCCGACGACTGTTTGCCGATGCCGAGATGAACATCAACCGCTGTGTGTTGGTGTTTGAGGCGGAGGACAACGGCGACGAGACCGAGCAAATCCGCTCGTTCGACATCAATATGTATGGCGTTTCTTGGCTGGCTGGTCGGACGGCTCGAGAATTAGGCTGCAAAAACGCCCTCGTGTTGCTGGGCAACAGCATGAACACCACCACTTACGATGCCCGCGACGGCTTCGTGGATGGTTATGGCACCTCTGAGGACGGCACCTCGGCTACTGTCGGAGCCATCGCAGACAACTATCGGGGATATGGTATGCCGACGGAACTCTACCACAGCATGTACGACTATGACGGGAAGTATGATTTCATCTATGCAGTGGCTGGTGGCTCCAACATGGGTGCTTACCGCTATCTGCGTGAGAATCCCGAATGTGGCATCTACACTGCAGGGATGGATACCGACCAAAGCCCCTACTCGACGCTGATTGTCGGCTCGATGGTGAAGCGCATCGACCTCGTGCTCTACGATCATCTCAAGAATTGGTACAATCAGAAGGACTTGCCCCGCTATTGCCACTATGGGCTGGAAAGCGGTTACATTGATTGGCAGATTGCCGACCGCTACGCCTATCTGAAAGCCGGCGTAGAAGCGAATCGGGAGGAAGCCCTCAGAAAGGAGGAAGAGTATGGAGCGAAATAAGTGGCTGATAGGATTGTGCATGTTGCTGCTGATGGCATGCAACGACAAGGATGATGTGTCGTCAGAGAAATCGTACCCTCAACAGGTGAGAAAAATCGCCATCGTGCTGCCTATGGATCATGGCGAGAAGGAGTATTGGGAACGAACCATCGAGATGGCAGCCAATGGCGTACACGAAATACAGAAGCAGAACATCCTGAACACCCCAGACGGGCAAGAGCGCCAAGAGGTGAAGATGGAGTTTGAATGGTATGATGAAGAGGCTTTGGACATGGAGAAGCTGGGTGAACAACTTGCCGCCCGTGAGGACATTGTAGCTGTGGTTGGTGGCAAATACAGCGCTGATGCTGCCCTACTCGCCACTTCACTCTGCCGTGCCAAGAAACCGTTCTTCACCATCGCCACTTCAGAGGAACTGATACGTGCCTACGCCTCGACGGGCTCGCTCTGGGCAATGGTGGAGAGCGACATCACACAATGCGAAATTCTGCTCAGTCGTGCGCTCTACTATGGCGCTAAAACGGTCTCATTGCTTGCCAACGGCGAAACACTCTATGGAAAAACTTTTGTGGATTGGTTTGGTTTCCAAGCGGAGGAGTTGGGACTGGAGGTGAAAAGCATCCACGACTTCCGTGATGAGACCCTGGCAGAGGAAAGCAAGAAGGCCGCTGAGGAGAATGCCGACGTGATAATCTGCGTGTCGAAGGAGATTGAG
>JAGAAZ010000134.1 GCA_017614895.1 Bacteroidaceae bacterium
ATTTGGAAGGTGAAATAGAGGGCTCCCAACCATAATGTAGGCAGGCTGAGTGTTGCATGGTTGGAAAAGATGTAGTCAACCTGAGCGGCACAATTATCGGCAATCAGCATCTTTTTCACCAATCCCCAGAGGATGAGCCATAGTCCTTCTGTGGCTTGTGCATGGTCAAAATGGCGTTGACTGCTGAATTGTGGCAACAGGTTCTTTCCTCGTTCGATGGGTCCTGCCACCAGTTGTGGAAAGAAGCAAATGAAAGTCAGGAATTGCAGGAGGGAGTGGGTGGGCTCAAACTCTTTCTTGTAGCAGTCAATCACATAGGCGGACAGCTGGAAGGTGTAGAAGCTAATACCCACAGGCAGGATGAGGCTGAGGGTAGGCATATCTGCATGAAGTCCCCAAAGGTTCATGAGGGTAGCCAGATTGTCAGCAAAGAAGTTGAAGTATTTGAACACGCCAAGCACACCGAAGTTCAAGACCAGTGACAGGATCATCCACACTTTCCGTTGCTTCGCTCGCTGCATCTGATGAATAAAGAGGTAGTTGAGTAGGCAAGTGCCCACCATCAGACCAAGACAAGGCACACTCCACCACCCATAGAACACCATGCTGGCCAACAGAATCACCCAGTTCTGTGCCTTGCTGCCCTTTGCCACCCAGTAGAGAGCAAAGACAATGGGCAGGAACAATAAATATGTCAGTGTGTTGAATAGCATAGGATGGCTTGGGTCAGTTTTTGGGCTCCCTCATGGTTGAGGTGGTCTGAATCATAAAAATCGTCGGGAGTGAAGCGTGGGTCAGCCTCCCAATCAAGATATTGCACAGATGGATAGTCATGCAACAGCTTTGTCAGCACCTGGGTGTTGATGTTGCACTGTCGTGGGTCTTCGTATTGTCTGAATGTGACAGAAACGGGTGTGTTCAGCAGGATGACCTTGATGTGGCGCTTCTGACAGTAATCAAAGATGTCACGCAGGATACCCTCATTCAAATTGACGATGTCAGTGTCGTAGCAGGTGTTTGCTTCCGCCCTGTTCTTTCCGTCGTCCCAATCCTGTGGACGTGCCTCTTTCGTGTATTCTGTTGCCCACCCGAGGACGTCCCAATGGTTTCTCCTTGGGGTGAATAGACTTTGTAGCTTTTCTGTGACCAATGGCATATACATCACCTCAAAACCATACCAACTCAAGCGAGGATGAATGTCGCAATCCATATAGATGCGATAGCGCATCGCTTGAAATTCCTCCTTGGGTATGCTTTCAAAGTCTTCCCATAGGAGGGAATAGTCAAAGTTCAGGATGATAGTCTTGAGTTCTTTCATCGGATAGTGCTGCAGCAGATAATAGTCGTAGCGATAGGTCTGCGATTGCTGTGCCAACGAGAATGCACCATTTCCAAGCAGGTCGGGACGGATGCCATAGAGATTATGGCTGTTGCCCAATACGAGCGTCTTCACCTCGTTGGAGTGCTGCAACATCCATTGGTGCTTGTCGCGAGCGATGTTGGGCATATTTTCCACATACACCTCCATCGCTGTCAATATTGCCAACAGCGCCAAAGTGAAACATCCTATTTTGACCAGAAAGGGCTTCATCTTTTCAGCGTGGCGTAATAGCCCAATTTATAAAGGGAGAAAAAGAGGAGAATGGGATGTGTGGAGAGCAAATTCTGTTTGATGAGACCACCAAACAATGCGTGAAAACCTCTGATTGCTCCACCCAGATGGTACTTGCATAGCCGTTGGTAGGCTTTCCCCACATAGCTGTGCTGTTCCATCCGCCCACCAAGGGCATTCAAGGTACATAGTGCCTGTTCGCTCTTCTCCAAGAACCGTTCGTTGGTATCTAAGCCCATATGGATAAGGGGATTGTCAATGTGCAGGATGCTGATGCCTCGTTTCTTCAGTTCCACGCCGAAGAGGGCATCCTCATACCCGTAGCTTCGGCAGTTCTTGTCGAAGAGGATGCAGAGGAAGGTGGAACGGCGCATCATGAAATTGAAGGTGGTGAACTTGTCGTAAGGTTGCTGACTCCGTTCTGCCGCACTGCGATGGGCATCGGCTTGCTTCTCATACTTAAAGCGCAAGGAACGGTGAGGATCGTGGTTCTCCTGTTGGTGCAGCAATCCGCCTACCACCACGTCCGCTTTCCCAATGCAATTGTAATAGGTAGAAAGAAAGTCCGCCTTTTCCACTTTGGCATCGCTGTCAATAAAAAGAATCCATCCATAAATGGCCTCTCGTGCCAGCATGTTGCGGATGTTGGCAGGTCCGATGTTCTCCTTGTTGACCAGATGTCGGCAATGGCTCAGCTCCGTGATTTTGTGGTTGGCGATGATGTTCACCTGCGAACGACTTCCATCCTCTGCCACCAAAATCTCATAGGGAATGCCCAATCCCTCCGCTTGTTCGTGCAGGTCAGCCACCAGTTGGTAGCAAGTGTAGTCGCGTGTGGGAATGAGAATGGAAAGCATACCGTTGTTTTTTGTAGTGCAAAGATACAAGAAATAATTGACAATTGGCAATTGGCAACTGACAATTTTGCTGTCCAGCCTGTTGGTCATCCTAAAAATACATCCCGAATGGCTAATTATCAATGAACAATGATCAATTATCAATTAAAATCACTACCTTTGTCCCTACATATCACACATGACATGAGTATTCTCCTTTCTTTCATCATACCTGCTTACAATGCCGAGCCTTATTTGAAGGAATGTCTCGACAGCATTGGTCGTTTGAACATGCGTGGGCGAGGTTTTGAAATCATTGTGGTGAACGATGGTTCTACGGATGGTACAGCGGAGTTGCTTGATGCTTATGGAAAGACTCATGCTGAGTTGGTGGTGCTCTCGCAGGAGAATCGGGGATTGAGTGCGGCTCGCAATGCAGGCGTTCGTCAGGCAAAGGGAAAGTATGTGTGCTTTGTCGATGCAGATGACCACCTTTATGCAGCGCAACCTCCTTTGGATGTATTGGAGAAACAGGACATAGATATCGTGGGTGTGAATATATTGCAGAAGGATGGTATGGGGAAGCGGATGCCCTATCGTCGATACGTGCCTTTATACAATAAGGTGTATGCACCTGCCCGTACGTTCATGAAAGGACGCAATCTAATGCCTTGTGTGGTGACTTATTTCTTCAGAAGGGAGTTTCTGGAACAGGGGAGCATGACCTTTACGGAGGGAATCTATCATGAGGATGAGGACTTTACTGTGAGGGCTTTTGCCAAAGCCGCCTCCTTTATGGCGTTGAATGTGGATTGGTATGAACGTCTTCTTCATCCTGAGAGCATCACCACGACAACGGATATTCATAAACAGCAAAAGAAGCTTCGCGATTTGGTGGAGGTGCTTCGAAAGCTGGATGGATTGGCACAATCAAATCCTGAGTTGCAGACATGTATGCAGTATAAACTGGATTACTTGGCTGTAGATATGTTACGTCTCCTGCTTCGTCAGAAACATCCGAAAGCTTTCCGTCAAGAGATGACAAGTGCTATGCGGACATTGGGTTACTTCCCTTTACGTTGGCATTGGGAATGGAAGCACATCCTGTTCAATTGTTATACTAGGATGGTGTTATAGGATTCACCCCTTCTTAAAGGCGTGTAAGAAACGGAAAAGTTGGCAGGTTCCTTTCACTCCGAGCAGGTTAACGGATAGCGCTTTGATTTTGTCGGTCATTGATAATTGAGAGGAATTCCGATCAATGGTCCTTTTGAATAGTAGAATATCTCCTCCTAATTCATAGACATCCATTTGTATATTCAATATACGCAGATAGGAATGGTCATCCATCCATTTCACGTTCAGGTGTCCTTCCAACAAATCGGTCAAGGACTGCTTGTCAGCTGTGGCAGTGATGCCCTTGTCGTTCCAGCAATAGTGGTATAGTCCTTGGTCGATGGTGGCTATACGATGGGCTTGTTGCAGGAGCAAGGGTAGGGTGTGAATGTCTTCAAAGACACGTCCTTTGGGGTAGCGAACGTGGTCGAAGAGTGTCCTTCTGTAGATTTTATTCCAAGCGTAGGCATGTTCGTAGGCCTTCCCCTGAAGCCAGTAATCAGCCATATCTTCATAGACTTTTGGCTGGAAGGTCAGCTGGAAGTGTTTGGGACTTCCGCAGAATCCATCAACAGGGTATTCCACGATGTCATTGTCAGCCACAGCATCCATCACACTGGCTAAAGTTCCTGCCTCAATATAGTCGTCGGAGTCGATGAAAGTCAAATATTCCCCTTGTGCCATCTCAATGCCCGCATTCCGTGCGTCGCTGAGCCCTCCGTTTGCTTTGTGGATAACACGGATTCTTGGGTCTTTCTCTGCCCAAGCATCACATAAAGCAGGAGAACGGTCGGGAGAGCCGTCATCCACCAAGATGATTTCAAAGTCAGCATACGACTGGCTGACGATGCTTTCCAGGCATCGGTCGAGCGTGTTTTCTACACAATAGACGGGGATGATGATGGAAAGCTTCATGAGAGTTGACAGTTAATGGATGATGAGTATCTTGGCCACAGCATCTTTCTTGCCATCCTCGTCGGTACAGAGTGCATAGTAGATGCCTGAACCCACGCGTCTGCCATTCTGGAGGCAGCAGTCCCACGAAAACTCACCACCGATGCTTGTACCTTCTGCCACCAATTTACCAGCTGCACTCACAATCTTCACGTCTGAGTTATACATCAGTCCTGTAATGTGTACCTTTCCTTGATACTCAGGACGGACAGGATTGGGATAGACTTTCAGATTGCTGGAACTCATAGTAGTGGCAGGGTCGGTCGCATCACCACGATAGGAGCAGAGTCCCTTGCTGGTGGCAATGAAGACCTCTCCAGTCTCGCCGTCGATGGCAAGGTCATTGATTTCATCACTGATGAGTGGAGAGTTCTCTGTAGTGAAGTGCTCGATAGTTTCCATACCGTTGGCACTTAGCAGATACACACCATTGTTGAGTGTTCCCACCCACTTACGGTTACCTCCATCAATGGCGATGCACTTGACAGGGATGCCGTTCAGCAGATAGTCACCCAATCCTGAACCATCGTTTCTGGGCACGACAGGTTGTGTGAACGTAAAAGTGCTCTTGAAGATATTCTCAGGAGTTTTGGTCATGAAGATACCCTTGGTGCAACCCATCCACAAGGCTTTGTCCAGGTCCTCTGTTACACAGTAATAAAGGTCGGGCGTGTAACTCTCTCCATTCTGGTTTTGGAAGGTGGAAAGGTATCGGTGCTGGTCATCCGATTGGGTGTTGATGGTGCCATTGGTGTCAATGACGAGCAGACCTGATTCTCCGTTGGAAGAGGAGCGTCTGGAATTGATCCAAGCCCATCCGCGTTGGTCGAAATAAGTACGGTCCCATGTGGGCTTCTTGGAGGCTTCGCTGTAATAGTAGGATTTCCAAGTTCCATCCTTCTTCAGGATGCGAACGATGGTGTCGCATTCGTTGTTGCACATCCAAAGGTTGCCATCCTTATCATAATTGAGGGCAGTGACACGGACATATTTACCAGCATCTTTAATGTTTGGCAGGATACTTGTCAATGGTGAATTATCATATGTATAATGATTCGCCAACTTGTAGTTTTTGAATTCATAAATGCCAGAGCATTTGGTGCCCAACCAATGGTGCTCAGGGTCATTGGGGTCTTGTACGATGTCCGTCACATTGCGATATGTGGAAGCACCTACCAGAGCAATGGCTTCTTCTTCATCGAAAGCACTCCATCTCCCTTGCTCATACTTCATGGCAGTACCTGTGTATTCCACCTCTGGATAGTAGAAGTTGCCACCTGCCACCAAAAGACGGTTGCCCGTCATATTGAGTTTGTAAGCATAGTTTCGGATGGGAGAATTGGGGATGATATCCTTCACCTTCTCCATCAATGCGGCTGTCGCTTCCTTCTCTTCTGTTGTCTGTCCGAAAGTGACGGTGCTGGCTTCCACTTCTTTCCAGTTGTTCACATCCAGAAGATTAGCGTTTCGGTCACCTTCCAGCACGCCATTTGCAGTCTTCGCGTATATTTTCTTGCCTACGATGGTGGCATTGGTTACCTTGCTGCCTAAGGTATAGAGATCCACGAAATAGCCTTCCTTCAGGTTGAGCAACGCCAAACCGGAGTTGAGGCTGATGAGTGCTTCGCTGTCCACCACTTTCAGCTCGTTGATGGTCTTATCCTCTAATGTCTTGGTTTTCAAGTCGGGCATATTCCAACGGGTATCATTCATCCCCAGCAGGTCTATGTTGCCATTCTCATAAAGAACAACCAATCTCTTCTCTGCTGATGAATAAGCAATGTCCTTGATGCCAAAATCACTCAGCGCATTTGTCTTGTCATAGAGTTCAATGCTATTGTCTTCTGTGTCGTAGCTGAACAAGTCCCCATTGGCGAGTACGAAAATGCGTGAGTCGCCCTTCACTGCCTTCGTGGCATTGTGGTAGGAAGCATAGATAATCCAGTCGTTAGCGTATAAGTGGGTTACGCTCAACAGACACAATAATATAATGAAATAAAGCTTTCTCATACTTTTTATAACGAAATTAAGCTGGCTTTATTGCTTTCACCATGCGGTCATTGCCGAATAGGTCTTGGCGCAGTTCCACCTCTTGATACCCTTTTTCTTGCAACATCTTCACCACTTCCGCTCCAAATCGTCTGTTGATTTCGAAGAATAATAATCCTTGCTCCTTCAGCATTGACAACCCCAAGTCTGCAATTCGCTTGTAGAAAAGCAGTGGGTCGTGGTTGGGAACAAATAACGCTAACGCTGGTTCGTGCTCCAGCACATTCTTCTCCATCTCTTCTTTTTCTTCCTCACAAATATAAGGTGGGTTGCTCACGATGAGGTCATAAGAGGTGAGAGGTGAGAGGTGTGAGGTGTGAGGTGAGAGGACATCCACTTTGTTCACTTTCACTTTCACACCATTCCTTTCAGCATTCTCCCTGGTTACTTCTAAAGCGACATCACTCACATCCCATGCTTCCACTTCTGCCTGCTCCAATTTTTTAGCCAAAGCTACAGCGATGCACCCACTTCCTGTGCCGATGTCTAAGAGAGTTGTCGGAGTATTCGGATTATTCGGAGTACTCTGATTTCTCACCTCCTCCACCATCCAATTCACCAATTCTTCTGTTTCAGGACGGGGAATCAGCACACCATGTTTCACCTTCATGGTCAGCCCACAAAAATCAGCTTCGCCCAAGACATATTGGACGGGTTCACCTTTTGCCACACGAGCCGTCAGCTCAAGCAAGGTTTGCCGTCGGCAAAGCAGGTCGTTGCCGTCGGCAATCAATGCCTTTGCCGTCGGCAATCCTGCGACCTTCTCCAACAGCATCAGAGCTACTGCCTTTGCCTCGCCCTCAGGCATGTTGCCTTCTGTCAATAGGGTCTTGAGTTCCCTGTAGATATTATTCATACTGCAAAAGTACATCTTTTCTTCTGTTCCACCAAAAGAAAGGGTACAAAAAAGTAGCGGGCTCCTGATTGGAACCCGCCACTTGTTTATAGAATGTTAGTAGTTGACTACATGATAGCTTACTGAAGTATGCCCATTGCGTTGTACTTCAAGCCATTCTTGTAGATTACAATCTGTCCCTTCTCAAAGAACTTGCCGTTCTTCACGCTAACTGGTTGAACTTCGATTTCAGTAATGTCAGTTTGGTCAATTGGCGTGAGTTCCTTCTTGCTCTCTGTACCGTAGCATGTGAGTTTGAAGTCATCCAGACAAGTCCACTTGTCACCTGTATCAGACCAGCTAACACCAAACTTAATGTCACCTGGCTCATCCAGCTTCACAACAACTGAGTAGAGATCAGAAGTAGTAACGGAAACACTAGCGTTATTAACATAGAGGAGAGCGTCTTCTGCAGAAGAGTAAACGTATGCAGTGATTTCATAAACACCTGCAGGCAGATTAGCAATAGTCTGGTTGATATCTACTGTGCCGTTCACATGCCATTTCTCTGCATAGTAACCACCCTGTTTGTTATCAAATGAAGTGTTGCCCTGAGCCTGGCCCTCGATCGTACCAGAGTTCGTCCAACCATTCAAGCTGTTTTCTTCGAAGCCTGGGTTTACAATCATCATGGTCAGGTCAGCAGGATTCTCATCAGATGCTTTTGCAATTTGAGCTTCCTTATTAGCCTCATTCACCTTTTCTGTCATAGCGGCCAACTTAGCAGCCATCTCATCAAGTTCCTCATTGTTAAAGTCTAAGTATGCGTCGCCTTCAATCTCTGCGTCCATCTCGTCAATTTCAACCCAGATAGGTGCAGTCTCGTTTTCATTGTATGGGAGCACCTTATCCAGCTCGTCGGTAGCTACACGATAGGTCTCTTCTGCTTTCTTGTAAGCCTCCACTTTCTCGATGTTCTCCTTGGCTGCGTTGTAAGCGGCGTTAGTCTCAATCAGCACCTCATACTTAGCAGCAGCGCTGAGATCGGTCTTCTTAGCCTCATTCAATGCATAGTCTGCGTCTTCAAGGGCTTTGTCAGTCATGTTGCTGCCCGACTCCTCGATGAGCTGGCTAAGCTGTTCAGCCTTGAGAGTAAGCACCTTCTGAGCCACTTCTGGGTTCTTGCCTTGGAAGGTCAGCTTGAAGTTGTCAAAGATTACCCAAGAGTCACCCAACTGATTTGAACTACCCTTCACACCTACACGCATCTTTTCACCCTTCTGTACGAATCCGTATGCTGTCTGAGTGTACATGCCAGCAGTGAATGCAACGGCTGAAGAAACCATACCGTCTGGGAAGTATTGGTCGTTAGGATTCTTATAAGAATTCTCAGAATAGAAACCTTCTTCCTTTGGTTCATCAAACACATTCACAAATGGAGTGGTCATGGTGTTCAAGTAAACAAATACTGGAGCACCGTCCTTCTTTACATAAGGCTCTTCTTGTGCTTGGTAGAGATTCCATGCGTTGTCGCCACGTCCATAGCGATAGAAGCCCTGTACAGAAATCTCATACAAACCTTCTGGAAGGTCTTCTTGCTCTTGGTAGATGTCGAATGCAGAATTGTTCCATGCCTCAGCGCAATTACTACCTACAGCCACATTACCGCCGCTGGCAGCCTGCTTAGTCCAGCCTGTCCAGTCATTGGTTGAGAAGTCTGGGTTCGTCAGCAACTTAGTGAGGTCGTCGCCTTCCTTCATGGAGTTCTTAACAGCCGTATCGTACAACTCGGCCAAGAATGCAGTTTCCTTGGTGATTTCTTCAGCTGTCAATAAGCAATTAGCAAGGATGTATGCAGAATAACCATTTGCAAAGCCAAGTGCTTCAGCTTCGTAACTTTCAGGACCCAGTTCTGCACCCAGATCATCCAGGTAGTCGAACAGACGGTCAGCGTCATCACCTGTCAATGCAGTTGTTTCGAGCTCCTTCTGAATGCTTGCGATCTTGTCTTTATATGCCTTGTAAGCATCGACACTTGCCTGAACAGCCTCTGCCAATTCACCAACCTTTGCATAACCAGCCTTGATCTTTGCAGCGTCAGTGCCTGACTCATAGTCAGCCAAAGCAGCCTGATATTCTTCTATGACACTCTTTGTTCCTTCAGTGTCTGCATCAACAGATACTATCAATGAAGAGTTCTTACGTACAAAGTCAAGAGCTTCATAGGAGTCGCCAAGGTACTCAACCTTCCAACCCTTAGATGCAACCCAGTTGAAGTTAACATCCTGAGTCTGTACACCAAATGTGAGTGTACCACCGTCTGGAACGATTGCATAAGTCTCGAAGCTGTCCTTCCAATAAAGCAACATATTGTTGTATGAACCGTAAGTAGCACCCTCAATGGCATTGATGGCATTACCGTCTGCGTCAGTCTCTACACCTTCCACTGTGAGAGAAGTGCGGCTGTTGTTACCGAAGAGATAAGCGCCCTTCATGAACTTAGCACCACTTTCGTTGTAGAGACGGATGTTTGCAGAGATACGGTATGCACCAGCAGGAGCTGAGAATGGCCACTTTTCTGGGTCGCGGAAGAACTTCTGGTTGTCAAGAACATTGCCCTTGCTCTTCCAGTACTCAATGAATGGAGTGGTCATGTTGGTACCATCGTTACCTGCATTACCTTCATTCGACCATGTGTTGATGTGGAAATTACCAGAAGTCTTTGTGCTAGTCCAACCAGCCTTTGGTACAGTTCCGTTACCAGCAGAGATAGCATTCAGGTCAACAAGATAACCCACTGCGTCAGTGATGTCAGCAGGATTGTCAAGCGTTGCCTTTGACAGATTCTCTGCATTGATAATTTCTTTAATCTTCTGCTCTGCAGCGGCCATCTCTTCTACTGTAGCGTCTGGGTTGTCATAAACAGCTGTAGGTTCAGAGAAATCAAGTGTAGCATGTTCTGCTTTTGCAGCATCTAGCGCCTTCTTCAGAGAGATGTATGCATTCACACGCTTGGTCTCAGCTTCGATTTCAGATTGCGCAGCTCCGTCGTCAGCATAGAGAGCTTCAGCTTGAGCATATTTCTTGGCACCATCCAATTCCTTAGCCTCATCCAGCGCCTTCTTCAATGCTAAGAGTGCATTGATGTAGTTGGTGTTAGTGGTGAAAATTTCATCCGTTGATGCAGGATCAGCATAGATGGCCTCATACTTTGACCAATCACGTGCAGGATCAGCTTTCTTTGCATCTGCAATCACTTTACCGAAGTTGATAGCAGGACTCACCTTCTTGACAGCTTTCTGAAGCTCATCGAGAGTGACATCTGCTTTAGTCAATAATGCTTTGTATTCTGCAAGATCAGCATCAAGACCTAATGCGTCAGCATCGTCAAGAAGTTTCTTCAAACCTTGACCTGCCCAATAGAGGTTCAGCAGTGGAACAACTCTGTTGTATTCGTCAACAGAAACAATTGCCCATGTGCTGTAAGTTGCGCTTTCGGCGATGTTTATGTTCAGTTCTCCCTCTGCAAACTTATTTGCGCAGAGAACACCAGGAGCAGGAGTGTAGTTATACACTGTCTTGCCATCTTCTCCCTTCACTTCATTGCCAGCATCATCTTTCTTGGCTTCTCTTCTGGCGAAATTCAGCTGGAAGGTCTTGTCTGCATTAATTTCGCCGACAATGTACCAACCGTCAATGTCTCTGAGTGATGCATCGTTATGTGCAGGACCACCATCCACCCAGCATTCATTGGCTCCTGATGGAATCAGACCTCTGCCAGCTTTTTCCGTGTTGGAAAGTTCAAAGCAAGCAGCTTGTCCACGCTTGTCTTCCATTTGAAGGATTTGCCATTTGGTACCCTTGATGGTTCCGTTGCCACCAAGGAACTTGTCATAGGTAATGATGTTGTTGTTGTTGCCGTCGCCTACAAGAGCAGCACGGGTACCCCAGTTGTTACTACCTACCAAGAACATACTGGCTTCCACGTTGTAGAAATAGACATCTGTCTCTTCCACCCAGTCGGAGTAAGTCACAGCAGGCTTAGCGGGTTGTGCAATCGCACTTACCGCTGTGAGCAATAAGCCCACAAAAAGTAGTACTGATTTCTTCATAATGAGTTAGTAATTAATTAATTAATATAAAAGATTAGTTAAACATTTGACTCGTTCCCTTAATTATTTATTAATAATGTGTAAATAGGTTGAAGTCGTTATTAGTTAGCTCAGCAGCCTTCCTCACGCAAGAGCGAAGGCATAATTTGAGGAGACAAAGGTAAGGAAGTTTTGCTACAAGTACAAATTTTTCCTTGAAAAAATGCGGTTAAGGTCAAAAAAAAGTAAAATTGTAGCAACACGCTGTTATAATTGTGCGTGCTGCTACAACAATAATATTTTATTGCTTGGCTTTCTCAAGGGCGACGTTGATGTTTGGACAGATGTTCTCTTCGCCAATGAGTTCGTTGAAGCCATTCTTGACAAGAACACCACGCACATAATCATTCACACCTGAAAGGATGATCTTAATGCCCTCTTTTCTCGACATCTCAATGAGGTTCGTGAGGTTATGCATACCTGTTGAATCAATGAAAGGTACTTTACGCATACGGATGATGCGTACCTTGGGACGTTCCTTCATGCGTACCATGACTTCCTCGAACTTATTGGCAATGCCAAAGAAGTATGGGCCGTTGATTTCATAGACCTCCACGTTCTCAGGGATGGTGAGATGCTCGATGTTGGGATTCTCTGCCAAATCAGTTTCAGCTGTTGGATCAATCTCATCGTCATCTGTCAACACGCTGACTTGCGTAGTTTCAGCCATACGACGCATACAAAGGAGACAAGCCAGCATCAAACCCACTTCAATGGCAATAGTCAGGTCGAAGATCACAGTCAGACCAAAGGTGAGCCAAAGCACAAAGGTGTCACTTTTGGGGTTGTGCATCATCTCACGGATGGTGCGCCAGCCACTCATGTTGTAGCTGACCACGACAAGTACACCAGCCAGGCAAGCCATAGGGATGTACTTGGCGTATGGCATCAGGAAGAAATAGATGAGCAGCAGCACCACAGCGTGGATGACACCAGCAATAGGTGTGCGACCTCCGTTATTGATGTTGGTCATCGTGCGTGCAATGGCGCCAGTGGCTGGAATGCCACCAAAGATGGGACTCAGCACATTGGCAATTCCCTGACCGATGAGTTCTTGATTGGAATCGTGCTTGTGGCCAATGATACCGTCAGCCACTGTGGCAGAAAGCAAACTCTCGATGGCGCCCAACACAGCGATGGTGATGGCAGGTGAAAGGAGTCCCTTGATGTTGTCCCAATTCAACGAGGGCACATCGGCTTCCGGCAATGAAGGGTTGATTTCAAAGCGATCGCCGATGGTGTCCACATGAATGCCAAAGTAATTCGTCATGATGATGCCCACCACCGTCATGATGATGATGGCGACAAGAGAACCAGGCACTTTCTTGCTGATGAAAGGAGTGCAAGCAATAATGACAACAGATAAGATGCCCACGATGGCTGTGGCGAGGTCAACGGTGCTGAAATTCTGAATATAGCAGATCCACTTTTCGATGAAATCGGCAGGCACAGCACCTTCGATATGAAGTCCGAGCAGGTCTTTCACCTGTGTGGAGAAGATGGTCAGTGCGATACCACTGGTGAAGCCTACGATGATGGGGTAGGGAATGTAACGGATGATGGTACCCAGTCGTAGCACGCCAAGCAGGATGAGGAAAAGACCAGCCATTACTGTGGCGATGGCAAGTCCTGTGAGTCCATATTGCTGGATGATGCCATAGATGATGATGATGAAGGCGCCAGTAGGACCACCTATCTGTACACGGCTACCACCAAATACACTGATGGCAAAACCTGCGATGATGGCAGTGAGGATACCCTTCTCGGGCGACACGCCAGAAGCGATACCGAATGCGATGGCGAGAGGCAGGGCGACGATGCCCACGATGATACCAGCCATCAGGTCGGCAGTAAACTTTTGCTTGTTATAGTTCTTGAGTGTGTAAAACAACTCAGGCTTAGAAGGTCGAACAATCTTCATACTTAATACTTATTTTTACCTTAATACTTACTTTTATTTTTTAACTAAAGCTCTGAATATAAACCAGATGTGTTGTCCGATAGTAGGCAATAGCCCATAGTGCTTTGCCATGATCTTGAATCTTTCTTTGAGCGATGCCTTGTGGTTGGCTGTCGTCATCCCTTCTGCCAGATAATCAGCCAAAGGCTCGTGGACGTAGAGGTTCTGCATCCCTCGCTTTTCTCCCTCCTTCATGCAACGGATGCACCAGTCAAAATCAGCAGAGAAACGGTAGGTGGTGTCATAAGATAGGGCAATTTGACGGTTGATGTAGAAAGCTTGGTGGCAAACTAACATGCCGTCTTTGAAACTCTGCCAAGTGAGGTGCTCAGGAGGTGTGAGACGTCGATTGCGAAGGAATTGACCTTGTGCATCAACGATATGGGTGTCGCCATAAATGACACCGATGGAAGAATCATCATATACAGATGCAGCGATGTGCGCCAATGTTTCCTTGCTGTGCAGTTTGTCGCCAGCATTGAGGAAGCAGAGGTAATCGCCTGTGGCTCGTTGAAGCCCCTTGTTCATCGCATCGTAGAGTCCTTTGTCTGGTTCGCTGAAGACGATGGCATGGGGATATTGGCGAGCGATTTCCAGCGTACGGTCAGTGGATGCCCCGTCAATGATAAGATGTTCAATGTCGGGGTAGGTCTGTTGTGCTACACTTTGCAAGGTGCGCTCAAGGGTTGCCTCAGCATGATATGTGACCGTAATGATGCTAATTTTCATACACATCTAAGTATTTGCTTGCTACAGCATTCTCGCTATAAGTGACCATCACCTTGTTACGTGCCTGTCGGCTCAGCTTCTCTTGGTCAGAAGCGAGTGTCCATAGGATGCCGTCGGCAAAATCCTGCGCATCTTTGTATGCAGCCACATAGCCATTCTCCTTGTGGTCAATCATCTCAGGGATGCCACCTACCTTGAAGCCCACGCAAGGAGTGCCACATGCCATCGATTCCATGATGGTGTTGGGCAGGTTATCTTGCAGAGAAGGAGTGACATAAAGGTCAACCGCATTGTAGAGTTGCACCATTTTCAGGGGGTCGCTGACATAATTGATGGGAAGGATGTTGAAAGGTACTTGATGGCGCACATTTTCTGCAGCTCCTCCAACCACCACGATTTCTATGCCCTTTGCAAGGTCTGGATGTTGCTGTTTGAGAAGTTGCAATGCTTCCACCAAGTAATGGAACCCTTTGCGCTCATCGGTGATTCGTTGGCATCCGAAGAGCAGGAGGCGCTTGTCTGTGGGGAGTTTGAACACTTTTCGTGCCTCCATCTTGTCTTGTGGGCAGAAACGATCTGTGTTGATGGCATTCGGAATGCTGACCACCTTGTGTCCCTGTGTCAGTTTAGAACTCTTTGCCAAATTAGCCATCCATTGGCTGCATCCCACAAACGTCAGTCGGACATTGCTGTACATCTTCTCTTTTTTGAGGAAAACCTGCTTGGCAAGGTCGCCAAACAATGTGCCCTTCATCAGTTCACATTGCTGACAAAGCTCTTTATATTTCTGACAATCACCTGAATAGTGGCAGATACCCGTAAAGTACCACTGGTCATGCATCGTGATGACGACAGGTTTACCTGAATGGATGATTTTGTCGATGTTCGACAAGGAGAGGAAACCTTGGTTGACCCAATGCAGATGGATGACATCTGCTCGCTGAAACTCTGTGAATTGTGTGACATCTGTGCCTGTGTTGGCGATGTCCACCAGAAAGAGGTTCTTCCGACTGAAGCAGTTGGCGACGAAGATGCACCAGCGTTCCCACAGAAATTTGAATGGCTGTGTCCAATTGTGTCCAACGGGAAGTACAGTGAGTCGATCGGTCTGTTTGTCGCGCACAAGCATCTTCACCTTGACACCATTCTTTTTCAAGGCTTCCATCAGTCGATTGGCAGCAATTGCTGCACCTCCGACACGCTCAGATGTATTAATGATTAGTACTCTCATCTATAAATCGGCTGCAAAGGTACGGAAAATTGGAGAATTGAAGAATTGAAAAATTGAAAAATTGAAATAAGGGATGAAAAAACAGGGTATATCATAACTTCAATTCTTCAATTCTTCAATTCTTCAATTCTTTTTCCTATCTTTGCAACCAAAATAATAATAGAATGAAAGAATTTGTGATTTCTGAGACGAAAGTGGAGACTGCTGTTATTGTGGGTCTTATCACGCCTCAGCAGAACGAGCGGAAGACAACTGAATATCTGAATGAGCTGGAGTTTTTGGCTGAAACGGCTGGGGCAAAGGTGGTTCGCCGATTCACGCAACGGGTGAATGGTCCGAGCAGCATCACTTATATCGGTAGTGGAAAATTGGAGGAGATAGCAGATTTCATCAAGCAGAAGGATGACGAAGAAGATCCTGTGGGTATGGTGATTTTCGATGATGAGTTGTCTGCCAAGCAAATACGAAACATTGAGAAGGCATTGCAAGTGAAGATACTTGACCGAACCAGCCTTATTCTTGACATCTTTGCGATGCGTGCTCAGACAGCAGCAGCAAAGACCCAAGTGGAGCTGGCGCAGTATCGCTATATGTTGCCCAGATTGACGCGCTTGTGGACTCACTTGGAACGTCAGCGAGGTGGTAGCGTGGGGCTTCGTGGTCCTGGTGAGACCCAGTTGGAGATGGACCAACGTATCATTCGTCATCGCATCTCCCTCTTGAAACAGCGTCTGGTGGAGATTGACCAGCAAAAGACGACCCAACGGAAGAACCGTGGAAGGCTGATTCGTGTGGCATTGGTGGGTTATACGAACGTGGGCAAATCAACCCTGATGAACCTGCTGTCGAAGAGTGACATCTTTGCAGAGAACAAACTCTTCGCCACCCTCGATACTACGGTGCGTAAGGTCATCATCGAGAACTTGCCATTCCTCTTGTCTGACACTGTAGGTTTCATCCGCAAGTTGCCCACCGATTTGGTGGAGTCCTTCAAGAGCACGCTTGACGAGGTGCGCGAGGCGGACTTGTTGCTGCACGTAGTCGATATCAGTCACCCTGATTTTGAAGAGCAGATACAGGTGGTGGACAAGACATTGGGCGACCTCGGGTGTGCCGACAAGCCTTCAATGATTCTCTTCAATAAGATTGATGCCTATACATGGGTGGAGAAGGAGGAAGACGATTTGACCCCACGCACGAAGGAGAACATTCCATTGGATGAACTGATGAAGACCTGGATGGCAAAACTCAACGACAATTGCTTCTTCATTTCAGCCAAGGAAAGGCAGAATATCGATGAATTGAGGGAGCTGCTTTACAAGCGAGTGCGTGAACTGCACGTCCAGAAGTATCCTTACAATGACTTTTTGTATGATAACTATAATACAACCGGAGAAATAGAATGAGAGAACTAACTGTCAATGAAATCGCTCAGTTGGAAGAGCGTGGATGTTGGGCTGAGGATTGGTCAGACATCATGGTGGATGAGGCTTTTGTGCCCTCCCAAATGACAAACGTGCTGCTTTATGGCCACGTGGAAATCGGTGGTTTGAGTGGCTCTGTCGAGTTGGAAGAAGGCTTTAGAAGGCGTTGCTGTGTGAGAAATGCCACTTTGCGCAATGTGACGATCGGCGATGATTGTTTGGTGGAGAACGTGCGTGGCTACATTTCCAACACCCAGATAGGTGACCGTTGTTATGTGGCGAATGTCGGCATCATCACCAATCAGGAGGGAAGCACCTTCGGCAATGGAACGGAAATCTCAGTGTTGAACGAGGGTGGTGATCCCAATATCGTCATCTTCGAGGGATTGACGGCACAATTGGCTTGGTTGATGGTGAACTTCCCAAAGGCCAAGCAGTTAGCTAAACTGTCAACTGTCAACTGTCAACTGTCAACTCCTCACATTGGTTCTGGTTCTCGTGTGGTGGATATCAAGGAGATGAACAACGTACGCATTGGTGAAGGATGTGAGGTGCAAGGCAGTTGCAAACTCAACAACTGCACCATTCTCAGCACAGACGAAGCAGGCACGCTCATTGGTTCTGATGTCATCATCGAGGACAGCGTGGTGGCAGCAGGTGCGAGTGTCATCGATGGGGCGAAGGTGTATTGTAGCTTTGTGGGCGAATCGGTGCATGTCGGCAAGGGATTCTCCTCTGAGGCGAGTGTGTTCTTTGCCAACAGCTATATGGACAATGGTGAGTCATGTGCCGCTTTTTGTGGTCCTTTTGCCACCAGCCATCACAAGAGTACCCTGCTCATTGGTGGTGCTTTCTCGTTCTATAATGCAGGTTCGGGGACTAACCAGAGCAACCACGCCTACAAGATGGGACCCATCCACTGGGGAACCCTCGATCGTGGTAGCAAGACCGCATCGGGCAGCCACATCCTTTGGCCTGCCCACATCGGTTCTTTCTCGATGGTCATGGGTAAGGTGCAGAACCATCCACAGGTGCAGAAACTCCCCTTCAGTTATGTGATTGCAGAGGGCCGTGAGACTTGTCTCGTACCAGGTATCAACATCCGTACGGTCGGCACTTGGCGTGATGTGGGCAAGTGGCCCAAACGTGACAAACGTCCTCTTGGTTCACGCAATGACATCATCAACTTCGCCTTCCCCAATCCTTACATTGTGCAGTCAGTTTTGGAGGGTAAGAGCATTCTTGAAGACCTCTTGAAGAAGCATCCTGAGAGCACGGAAATGTTCACCTATCATGGTTGCAAAATCAAGCGGGCTGCTTTGTTGAAGGGCATCCAGTACTATGACTTGGTGCTTAAACTCTTCCTCTACCGTTGTTTCCAGAACAACACTGCCGACACGGATGAGAGCAATGGCGGTCGTTGGGTGGACATGATGGGCTTGCTGGCGCCTAAGAGTGAATTGGATAGTGTGGTGCGTGACATCGAAAATGGTTCCATCAGTACAGCCGATGACCTGAAGGAGATTCTGATGCAGATTCATCGCAACTACAAGCAATATGAGCAGGCATACGCCAACTTCGTCATGCAGAATTGTGGCAACAACCTCTTCATCGATCGTGACCGCTGGATGCAAGAGGCGGAAGAAGCCTACGCCTTGTGGCTCAAGATGGTCAAGGACGATGCGGAGAGAGAGTATCAGATGGGCGACGTGGAGGCCGACCAGCTTCGTGATTTCTTGGAGAGCATCAAGTAAAAGACAGACACTCAAACCTCTATTTTAATGAAGAAACTAATCTTTTTCCTGGCGATGATGATGCCGATAGGCATTGTCATGGCACAAAATGACAACACAGAGAAATTATGGTATGACACTCCTGCCCAGATATGGCTGGAGGCACTTCCTATTGGTAATTCCCATCTGGGTGCGATGCTCTATGGGGGCACCCAGTCAGACGAGATACAGCTGAACGAAGAGACGTTCTGGTCGGGTGGTCCTCACAACAACAACAGCAAGACTTCCCTGAACTATCTGGAGCAGGTCAGAGACCTCATCTTCAGTGGCAAGGAGTCACAAGCTGAGAACATCATTAACAACCAGTTTGTGAAAGGCCCTCATGGCATGAAGTACCTCACGTTGGGTAGTTTGAAGATTTCCCACATGAGTTTCTCTGCCAGCAATGTGACGGATTTTCGTCGCGAACTGGATTTGCAGACAGCCCTCTCCAAGGTCACCTTCAAGGTGAAGGACGGGGATGGCTTCTACAATTGCTCGAGAACCACCTTTGCGTCGATGGCAGATGGTGTGATTGTCATGCGCATGGAATCTGATAAGGATATGAACTTCATGATTCAGCATTCCTGCACGTTCAACACCACCTACAAAAAGGATTTGAACGGTATCGTCGCCACCATTCAGGGTGTGGGACATGAGGGCATTGACAGCAAACTGAAAGCGCAATGCGTCTATAAAGTGGAGTGTGATGGCAAGGTGACGAATAATAGTACCAGGGGAATCATCCATGTATCGGGTGCCAAGACCGCTACCCTCTACATCTCTGCTGCCACCAACTTTGTCAATTACAATGATGTGTCTGGTGATGCGATGGAGAAGAATAAGAAGTACTTGGAAGATGCCAGCCGATATGACTATGAGACCCTGCTTGCTCGCCACATTGAGGCATACCAGCAGCAATACAAGCGAGTGCACCTTTCTTTGCCTTCCACTTCCAACAGCGACCTTCCTACCGACAAGCGCTTGGATGCCTTCACAGGCAGTAAGGACTGGGGCATGGTGGCACTGCTCTTCAACTATGGACGCTATCTGCTCATCTCCTCTTCGCAGCCAGGTGGACAGCCTGCCAACTTGCAGGGTGTCTGGAACGACAAGCGAGATGCTCCTTGGGATTCGAAATACACCATCAACATCAATGCAGAGATGAACTACTGGCCTGCTGAGGTCTGCAACCTGTCTGAGACTTCCGAACCTCTGTTCTCGATGATTAAAGACCTGAGCGAAACGGGTGCTGTAACGGCGAAGCAGATGTATGGATGTGATGGCTGGATGGCACACCACAACACCGACATCTGGCGCATTGCAGGTCCTGTCGATGGTGCGTTCTGGGGCATGTATCCCAATGGTGGTGCTTGGCTTGCCACCCATCTATGGCAGCACTATCTCTACACGGGCGACAAGGAGTTCCTTCGTGAGTGGTATCCCGTCATCAAAGGCACAGCAGACTTCTATCTCGACTATATGCAACCACATCCTGGTTACAACAATTGGCTGGTGGTGGTGCCTTCTGTCAGTCCTGAACAAGGTCCTTCGGGCAAGTCAACCCCCATCACGGCAGGTTGCACAATGGACAATCAGATTGTCTTTGATGCCCTGTCCAGCACGTTGAAGGCGGCTGAGATTCTGGGTGAGGATGCTGCTTATCAGCAGACCCTCAAAGAGGCACTGGCTCAGTTGCCTCCGATGCAGATCGGTAGTCGCAAGCAGTTGCTCGAATGGCTCGTCGATGCGGATGGAAGCGAGTTCCAGCATCGTCACATTTCTCACCTCTACGGATTGTTCCCTTCCAATCAGATCAGTCCTTATTCCCACAACGAACTTTTTGCTGCAGCCAAGCAGACGCTCAAGGATCGTGGCGACGAGGCGACAGGTTGGAGTTTGGGATGGAAGATTTGCTTCTGGGCTCGTATGCTTGATGGCGACCATGCTTTGACCATCCTGAGCAATATGCTGAAACTGCTGCCTTCTGAGTCGGATGCCGACACCAAGAAGTACCCTAACGGACGTACCTTCCCCAACCTCTTCGATGCCCATCCACCTTTCCAGATTGATGGAAACTTCGGTGCGACGGCTGGTATTGCTGAGATGCTCCTGCAAAGTCACGATGGCGCCATCCATCTGTTGCCTTCCCTGCCTACGAAGTGGACTAAAGGCTCCATTTCTGGTTTGCGTGCCCGTGGTGGCTTTGAGGTGGATATGATATGGGACGAGGGAAGCCTGCAGGTAGCGGACATCCATTCCACCATTGGTGGCGTACTTCGTCTGCGCTCTTACGTGCCCCTCGAGGGTGAAGGTCTGACGGAGGCAAAGGGTGAATGTCCCAATCCGCTCTATGCGCCAGCCGACATCAAGACCCCTCTGTTGGCGAAGTCGTTGACTACAGCGCCAAAACTCACGGTCAAGAAGGTGTATGAGTACGACCTCACCACTGAGGCTGGAAAAGACTATCAGGTGGCACGTGTGGGCTCTGACATTGAAGATGTTCAGTTCTCCGAACCTGCTGCCTCTGGTGCTTCCTCCTACGACTTGAACGGACGTCCTGCCACCTCGAAGGGTAGGGGCATTTATTTGGAACGAGAGAATAAAAAAGGTCAGTCAACCTATCGAAAAATACTGAACAGATGAGAACGACCCTATTGTGTGGTTTCCTGCTGATGGCAACTGCGGTATGGGCGCAGAACCCCATCGTGTCCCATTGTTACACAGCTGACCCTGCTCCGATGGTGTTCGAGGGCAATGACAGCCTTTATGTCTATTGCGACGAGGACATGAATGTGCCAGGTGTGAATGATTTCTATTACATGGAACGTTGGCGTGTCTATTCCACCGTCGATATGGTGAACTGGACAGATCATGGTGATGCGATGCCACGTACCGCTTTCAAGTGGGGGCGTGAAGGCACTTGCTGGGCAAGCCAATGTGTGAAGAAGGGCGACTATTATTATTGGTATATGTGTCTGTCCAAACCTGGCGACTGGCGTCACTACATCGGATTCGGACGAAGCAAGAAACCTTCTGGTCCTTATAAGGATGTACTCAAAAAACCGCTCATTGATACAGGTGAGGGTGGTGACATCGACCCCACCGTCTTCATCGACGATGACGGACAGGCTTACCTCTATTGGGGCAATAACAAACTGCGCTATGCCAAGTTGAGCAGTGCGATGATATACATCAACACGAGCATTGGCAAGAACGGCATCGTCGAAGTGCCTCTCACAGCCGAAGCCTTTGGCGGTGTGAAGGTGGATGATAAGGTGACAGGCAAGGACTGCTACGAAGAAGGACCTTGGCTCGACAAACGGGGCGATAACTACTACCTGATGTATGCAGCAGGAGGTGTGCCTGAACACATCTCCTACAGCATGAGTAAAAGTCCTGAAGGTCCTTGGGAATACAAGGGTGTCGTGATGAAACAGCAAGACACGGGTTCCTTCACCAACCACAGCGGAATGGTGCACTATCAGGGCAAGGACTATTTCTTCTACCATACAGGTTGGGCAAAAGGTGGAGGTGGCTACAATCGCAGTATGGCAGTCGAAGAGATGCACTTCAATGCTGACGGCACCATCAAGCCCATCACAGCCACTCGCAAGGGTGTGAAAGCCCTCCGCACCATGAATCCCTACCTCCAGCAGCAGGCAGAGACCCTCAATGCGGCATTGGGCATCAGTGTGGTTGGCAATGAAGACACAGGTGTGTATGTGACAGGCATCCATGCTGGCGATTCCATGCGTGTGGCGAACCTCGATTTCGGCACCGAAGGAGCCAAGTCCATCACCCTTCGTGTGGCATCAGCCAACGGCAAGGGCACCCTCGTCATCCGTCAAGACCACGCTAAGGGCAAAGTACTGGCACGTATCCCCATCGCAGCCACAGGAGGTGACGATGTGTGGGAAGAACAGACTTTCGACCTCGCCAACATCCCTACAGGCACTCATGCCGTCCACTTCGGCTTCACAGGTTCAGGCTCTGCCAACCTCTTCAACTGGGACTGGTGGCAATTCAATGAGTTCACCTCCGAGATAGAAGCCGTGACCTCATCTCCCCAATCCTCCTCTGTCTTCTACACCCTCCAAGGCATCCCCGTCGCCAACCCCACCAAGGGCATCTATATGAAAGACGGAAGGAAGGTGGCGATACCATAATCATTCATAAAAGGGCTGGCACCGCATCTCGCGACCCAGCCCTTCTTGCAGACCCCTCCAACTCCCCTGTTTAGGGGAGAGAATGGAGTCGGAGGGGTTTACAACAGTCTCATGCAACTTGTGGTTCCCAAGGCAGTCAGCGCTGCCGTCAGGATGGATACCACCACCTGAATGATGGTTCGCCAAAGATCTTTGTTTTTCATGGCTCAAATCCTTTAATCTCCGTCAGGGTCGTCCACCAGGGTGCCACCACCGTTGTTGCCACCTGAGTTGCCGCCAGTGTTGCCACCGTTGCCGTTCACCTCGTTCTCGTCGGTCTCCTCGTCAGACACAGTCTGTGTCTTCGTGAGGGTTGCCACATCCACGAAGCTTGCCTTCTTCAGGAAGTCCTTGCTGGAGATGCTCTCCTCGGTAGCGCCCTCAGGCAGGAAACGGAGGCGAAGACCAGTGGCGAGGGTGCCGATGTTGAAGTCCTCGAGGTTCTTGATGCCACCTTCCTTGTTGGCGATGGTCACGTAGAACGTGCCAAGTCCCTGCACCTTCACCTTCTTCGACTCCAGCAACTGCTCGATGAGGCAGGAACGGAAGGCTTCCAGCACACCGATCACCACGTCCATCGTGAAGGGGGAACCGTGCGAGGTGATGTGCTTCGCCATGTCTCGGAGGCTCATGGTCTCGATGGTCACTGCCTGTGCATAGTAGGCGCTGCTGGCCTCAAACTGAGGGTTCACCTGGGTCTTCTCTGCGTCCAGATACTGCTTCACACCAGGAGCGGTGCGAATCTTTCGATAGATAATCTTACTCATGATACTTAGATTTATTTTAAGATAATTTTTCTGTCCTCCAACATCAAGGAGTGGAGGCTTCTCCTGCCGTCTCTTCTCTCCCCTCAACAGGGGAGTCGGAGGGGTCTTTGTTTTGCCGTCGGCAATCTGCAGCTTTGCCGTCGTCTCTTTCATGGTTTGCCGCCAGCTCTTTTCATCGATGCTTTCGGCTTGTTTTTCTTGGTGTTGGACCCCCTCTTGTCCCCCTGTTTAGGGGGAAGATTTGCTTCCGTGGAGGGGTCTCCACTTTTTCTTTATTTCTTTGCAAAGTTACGACTTTTCTCTGATATATGCAAGCATTTGTAGATTTTTTTTCGAATTATTTTGAAATATTTTTGTTTTCCCCACTTGCCCCTTGCTCCTCGCCCCTCTCCACTGGATATGGTCAACTTTTTCAGGCCGATTTTCTTCAGTTGACAGTTGACAGTTTTGTAGGGGGTAGGTATATGGGTAAGCAAAAAAATAAGTAAAAATAATTTTATATATATAATAG
>JAGAAZ010000135.1 GCA_017614895.1 Bacteroidaceae bacterium
GGGAGTAAGATGAGAGATGGAAACCGCACGGATTTCATCTGGAATCTGGGTGTTGAATATAAGGTGCTACGCGACTACAGAGGTTTACTGAAGCTCACATGGAACGACATTCTGCAGGAACGAAGCAACTTCAGCTCATACATCACAACCACTGGACGAAGCGAGTACCGCAGTTCAGGCAATCCGCACTACGTGCTGCTGACATTCCAGTATAAGTTGTATAAGATGAAGTAAAAACTTTTGGTTTTATTTTGTCATTTCCTCACTTATGCGTAACTTCGCACATCAATTACGCGTAAAAAGATGATTTTCAACTACGATGTGGTTGTGGTGGGAGCAGGTCACGCTGGCTGTGAGGCTGCTGCTGCTGCTGCTAATTTGGGTGCCAAGACGTGTCTCATCACGATGGATATGAACAAGATTGCACAAATGTCGTGCAATCCTGCCATTGGTGGTATCGCTAAAGGACAGATTGTGAGGGAGATAGATGCTCTTGGAGGTTATACAGGCATCGTGACGGATCGTTGCAGTTTGCAGTTCAGGATGTTGAATCTCTCGAAGGGTCCTGCTGTTTGGAGTCCTCGCTCACAATGTGATCGTGCCAAGTTCATTTGGACTTGGAGAGAGATTCTGGAGAACATCCCCAATTTGCAGATTTGGCAAGACCAAGTAAGAGAGTTAGTTGTTGAAAATCAAATCGTTAAAGGGGTTAAGACTTACTACGGAGCAGAATTTCAGGCGAAGTGTGTCATCATCACGGCAGGTACGTTCCTGAATGGTTTGATGCACATTGGAAGGGTGAAGATACAGGGTGGAAGATGTGCTGAAGCTGCCTCGTTGGAACTGACGGAATCCATCACAAAACATGGTATTCGTGCAGGGAGGATGAAGACAGGTACGCCTGTGCGCATCGACAAGCGGAGCGTAGATTTCTCGCTGATGGAGATGCAGGATGGTGACCACGATTTCCACAAGTTCTCGTATCTGCCAACGGAACAGACATCCGTATCGAAACGCAATAACCTGCCTTGCTGGATCTGTTACACAAATGAGGAAGTGCATGAGGTGCTTCGTTCTGGACTGCCAGATTCACCACTTTATAATGGTCAGATCCAAAGTATCGGACCTCGTTATTGCCCCAGCATCGAGACGAAGTTGCATACCTTCCCTGATCGAGATGAACACATGCTTTTCCTCGAGCCAGAGGGAGAAACGACGAACGAGATGTACCTGAATGGCTTCTCTTCTTCGCTGCCGATGGACATCCAAATCTCGGCTCTGCGCAAGATTCCTGCCTTCAAAAATCTGGAGGTTTATCGCCCAGGTTATGCCATCGAATACGACTTCTTTGACCCTACACAGTTGACACATTCGTTGGAGTCGAAAGTGGTGAAGAACCTCTTCTTTGCAGGACAGGTGAATGGTACGACCGGCTATGAAGAGGCAGCAGGACAGGGTGTGATTGCAGGTATCAATGCCGCCATCAATTGCAATCCTACGCTTCACGATGGCGAGGCATTCACGTTAGGTAGAAACGAGGCGTATATTGGTGTGCTGATTGATGACCTTGTGACAAAGGGTGTGGATGAACCTTATCGTATGTTCACCTCACGTGCTGAATATCGCATCCTGCTGCGTCAGGACGATGCTGATATGCGTCTGACAGAACGCAGTTATCAAATGGGATTAGCAACAGAAGAACGCTACCAGTTGATGCGCTCCAAGAAGGAGAAGATTGACGCCATCACAGCGTTTGTGGCGAACTTCTCTTTGAAGCCTTCCCTCATCAATCCTGCATTGGAAACCTTGGGCACTACCCCACTCCGTCAAGGTTGCAAGCTGGAGGAACTCTTGGGAAGACCTCAGATCAACATCAACAATATCGCCCCTCACATTGATACCTTCCGCAAGGAACTGGAACGCATCCTGGGCGATGATCCACGACGCGAAGAAATCATTGAGGCAGCAGAAATACAAATCAAATACAAGGGTTACATCTATCGTGAACAGCAGATGGCAGACAAGATGATTCGCTTAGAGAATATCAAAATTCAGGGCAAGTTCGACTACCCCAACATGACGCAAATCTCCATCGAAGCACGCCAGAAGCTGCAAGCCATTCAACCCGTCACGTTGGCACAAGCTTCACGCATCCCAGGGGTTTCACCTTCAGATATCAACATCATGCTGGTGCTGATGGGGAGATAAGAGAGGTGTGAGGTATGAGGTATGTGTGAAAGTGTTACTTTTGTTCCACGTGAAACAATTTGCGGTTATTAGATGCAAAATCAACTATATACAAGAAATAACTCAAACAATCAATACAATCAAATTCTTATGGAAACGAACGCTCAATACCTACTGGATCATCTCCGTAGTATCCCTGATTTCCCAAAGAAGGGTATCAACTTCCGCGATGTTACCACCCTCTTCAAGGACGCCAAGGCACTTGAAATCATGGAGGAGGAACTGTACCAACTATACAAGGACAAAGGCATCACGAAAGTGGTGGGATTGGAAACACGCGGCTATATCATGGGGGCCATTCTTGCACGTCGGCTGAATGCAGGTTTCGTGATGGCTCGTAAGCCTGGAAAACTTCCCGCTACCACAGTCAAGGAAAAATTCACTAAAGAATACGGCACCGATGCCATCGAGATCCATCTGGATGCTATCGAGCCTCATGACGTCGTTCTTCTGCACGACGATCTGTTGGCTACAGGCGGTACCATCAAGGCTGCATGGACGTTGGTAAAGAAGCTCAACCCCAAGAAGTGTTACATGAACTTCCTGGTGGAAATTCGTGATGAAGGTCTGCATGGAAGAGAAGCTATTGGCGAGGGTATTGAGATAACAACACTCCTCACGGTTTGATCCTTTTAGACGAAAAACGCTTGCATCACATATGAAACGAACTTTTGTTTCACGCTGATTTTGCATAAGTTACAAGCAAATTGTTTCACGTGGAACAAAAGCGTTGCTTGAAGTAACATTTCTGTAATATGACGAAGGACGAAGAAAGATTACAACGGCTCAAGGTGATTGTCAACAGTCTCACTGAAGAACCTGGATGCTATCAGTACTTAGATAAGGATGGCAAGGTGATTTATGTGGGAAAGGCAAAGAACCTGAAACGTCGCGTTAGTTCTTACTTCAACAATTCGTACAAGAATCGCAAGACACAAATTCTCGTCAGCAAGATAGAGGACATCAAATACGTGGTGGTACCGACCGATGAGGATGCGTTGATTCAAGAAAACAACCTCATCAAGGCGCACCAGCCTTTCTACAATATCTTGCTGAAAGATGGCAAGACCTACCCTTCTGTCTGCATCACCAACGAGTATTTTCCACGTGTGGTGAAGACACGAAACATCGATAAAAAGACAGGCACCTATTACGGTCCCTTCAGCCATGCAGGTACGCTAAATGCGATGATGGATCTCATTGGAAAGATTTATCAAGCACGTCTTTGTCACACAGCCATCACCCCAGAAAAATTAGCGCAAGGCAAACTGAAGAAATGTCTTTATTACGATATTGGCAAATGTAAAGCACCTTGCATTGGACTCCAGACAAGAGAAGATTATCTGCAACAAATCGATGAAATCAAGGAAATCCTAAGTGGCAACACAAGGAACCTATGTCAGAAACTTTTGGAAGAGATGCAGGCATTGGCAGAGAAGGAGCAGTTTCTGGAAGCAGAGAAGACAAAGCAGAAATATCTCCTTGCTAAGGAATTTGACAGTAAGAGCCGGGTGATCACCAGCACCAACCAAAACATCGATGTATTCAGCATTGAGGATGATGAAAACAAGGCATACGTGAATTATATGCATGTGGTGAACGGTTGCATCACACGCGTATTCACCAATGAATATAAGAAGCGATTGGATGAAACAGCAGAAGAAATCCTTTCGTTGGCAATTGTGGATATGCGAGAACAATATGGCGATGAATCGAAAGAGATTGTGGTGCCCTTTGAATTGGATTTCACCTTGAAAGATGCCCAATTCATCGTACCAAAAGCAGGAGATAAGAAGAAATTGCTGTTCCTCTCTGAAGCAAATGTGCGTCAGTATCGCATTGATGCCCTCAAACAGGCAGAACGACTGAATCCTGATCAACGAAATGTCAATATCCTCAAGGAACTACAACGCAAACTGAAACTGCCTAAGATTCCAATGCGTATCGAGTGCTTCGATAACTCGAACACAATGGGACAGGATGCAGTAGCTGGATGTGTCGTTTTCATCGGGGGAAGGAAGTCGAAGAACGACTATCGCAAATACAATATCAAAACGGTGATCGGTCCTGATGATTATGCCTCCATGAGTGAGGTGGTGTATCGCAAATACAGCCGTGCCATCGAGGAAGAGACTCCCCTACCCGACCTCATCATCACCGATGGCGGCAAAGGTCAAATGGAGGTGGTCAGAAAAGTGATTGAAGATCAGTTGCAATTGGATATTCCCATCGCAGGATTGGCGAAAGACAGCCATCATCGCACCAACGAACTTCTCTTTGGGTTTCCTGTCCAAGTGGTGGGTATCGAGATGGACAGTCCTCTCTTCAAGTTGCTCACACAGATTCAAGACGAGGTACACCGTTTTGCCATCACGTTCCACAAGCAGAAACGTGCCAAGCATAACACAGAATCAGAACTGGATCATATCAAAGGAATCGGCACAGCCACCAAGACACTGTTACTGAATAAGTTCAAGAGCCTTAAACGCATTAAAGAGGCTGATTATGAAACACTTGCAGATATTATTGGTGCGTCTAAAGCCCAACTCATCAAGAACTATTTTAATGAGTAAAAAACAAGATAAAATATGAGAGCAGTAATACAAAGAGTCACTCACGCATCCGTCACGATTAATGGTGAGAAGACAGAAGTAATTGGGAAGGGATATTTGGTTCTTGTCGGTTGCGAAAATGCTGACAATGAAGAAGATATAGATTGGCTGTCAAAGAAAATCTGTAACTTACGCGTGTTTGACGACGAGAATGGCGTGATGAACAAGTCCATTCTCGATGTGGGTGGTGAAATCCTGGTGGTCAGCCAGTTCACCCTGTGGGCAAGTTATAAGAAAGGGAATCGTCCATCCTATTTACGAGCAGGAAGTCACGAGGTCACTATCCCACTCTACGAACGCTTTTGTGCGGTTCTATCGGAGAATTTAGGTAAACCTGTGGCTACTGGAGAGTTTGGCGCAGACATGAAAGTGGAACTGCTGAACGATGGTCCTGTAACCATTTGTATGGATACTAAAAACAAAGAATAATCAAAAATATGGAAGAAAACAAGTATTTTGAGGCGCTGAAACAATATGATTTGGACCTCGATGACGAGAAGGTGAAACGTCAGGTGGATACCCTGTTGAAGGAGCACTTGCAAGAGAACAACACCCAAGAAGTGAAGCAGTTCTTGCTGAACAGCGTGGAACTCACCACCCTCAAAACGACAGACAGCGAGGATAGTGTGCTGAAGTTTGTGGAAAAGGTGAACAAATTCGATGATGTCTATCCAGAATTAGGGCACGTGGCCACAGTATGCGTCTATCCCTGCTTTGCCAAGATTTGTCACGACACCTTAGAGAATGACGAAGTGGAAATCGCTTGTGTTTCTGGCAGTTTTCCATCAGCACAGACCTTTGTGGAGGTAAAGATTGCAGAGACAGCGCTGGCGATTAAGGATGGCGCCACAGAGATTGACATCGTGATTCCTGTGGGCAAGTTCTTGGCTGGCGATTACGAAGGAATGTGCGATGAAATCGCTGAAATTAAAGCCGTATGTGGGGAAAAGAAGTTGAAGACTATCCTCGAAACTGGATGTCTGAAGACTGCCACCAACATCAAGAAAGCCAGCATCCTGGCGATGTATGCAGGTGCCGACTACATCAAGACCTCCACAGGTAAATTAGAACCTGCTGCCACCCCTGAAGCAGCCTTCGTGATGTGCCAAGCCATCAAGGAATACTACGACAAAACGGGCATTCAGATTGGTTTCAAGCCTGCTGGTGGTATGAAGACAGTGGAAGATGCCCTCACCTACTACACGATTGTCAAGGAAGTGTTGGGTGAGAAATGGTTGACCAACCAATGGTTGCGTCTGGGCACCAGTTCATTGGCAAACAAACTGCTATCAGAGATAGAAGGAAAGGAAGTGAAGTTCTTCTAAAAGAAACGATTAAATCGAACGACCTACCACGTAATCGACGTAAGTGAAAAGGGCTTGCTTGACATCCGAATCAGGGAAGGATGCAAGCAGGTCTTTTGCTTTCTGTGCGTAGTCGTTCATCATTTGCACAGCATACTCAATACCCCCATTTTGCTTGGTGAAATCGACCAAAGCATCGATTTCTTCCTGAGAAACCTTACGTGTCTTCACCTTCCTGGCAAGGGCAAGCATCTCTTCGTTACCCGTAGAAAGGAGTGCATGAATGACAGGAAGCGTAAGCTTCCCTTCTTTCATATCATTACCTGTTGGTTTGCCGATAGAAGGACTGTGGTGATAATCGAAGATATCATCACGAATTTGGAAACAGATACCTACATTTTCACCAAATTCTTTCAGGAGAGCTCGGGTGTTTTTGTCCGATGAAACCGACATAACGCCTGCTTCAGCACAAGCAGCGAAGAGAGCGGCAGTCTTATTACGGATAATACGGAAATACACCTCTTCAGTGATTTCCTCATTTTCCACATTGTTGAGTTGCAGAAGTTCGCCGTCAGCCAAATCCTGCGCTGCATAAGAAACAACATTGATCAATTCAATGTTCTCCGTTTTCGCAGCACAAAGCAAGGCATTGGCAAGGATGAAATCGCCCACCAACACGGCAATCTGGTTGCCATAGGCGTTATTCACCGATTCCTGTCCACGTCGTTCTTCACTTTCATCAACGATATCATCGTGAACCAAACTTGCTGTGTGGAAGAACTCGAAAGTGGCAGCTGTATAAATCGCATTATCATTCGCCTGACCCTCTCCCACCAGTTTGGCAATGAGGAGTGTAAGCATAGGACGCATCATCTTTCCCCTGCGATTGCCGATGTTGTCAAGCACTCGGCTAAGCAGCGGATTGGTATGCACAAGATATGAGTCAAACACTTGCTTGTATTGACTCATTTCTGCTTCAATTGGCTTTCTAATTTGCTGTAATGCGTCCATATTCTTGAAAAACATCTGCAAAGTTAGTGCTTTTTTCAAATATAATTTGTAAGTTTACACACAAAATCAAAAAAGATATGGCAAAATTGTTCCTTCTCGATGCTTATGCATTGATTTATAGAGCCTATTATGGTTTCATCAAGAACCCACGCATCAATAGTAAAGGCGAAAACACATCAGCTGTATTAGGTTTCGTCAATACGCTCGAAGAGATTCTCACCAAGGAGAATCCTGAATACATCGGTGTGGCTTTCGATCCGCATGGTCCCACGTTCCGTCATGAGGCTTTCCCTGAGTATAAGGCACAACGCGAAGAAACGCCAGAGGGCATTCGCTTTGCCGTTCCCATTATTAAAGATGTATTGAAGGCCTATCGTATTCCTGTGTTGGAAGTACAGGGATATGAAGCAGACGATGTCATCGGCACATTGGCCAAACAGAGCGAATCCATTGGGGATCTTGACACATATATGATGACGCCAGACAAGGATTATGGGCAATTGGTGGCCAAGAATGTGAAGATGTATAAACCACGATTTGATGGTGGCTTTGATATCTTGGGCGAGAAGGAAGTGAAGGAGAAATATGGCATCAACGATGTGAAACAAGTGATTGACTTGTTAGGCTTGATGGGTGACTCATCCGATAACTACCCAGGATGTCCTGGTGTGGGAGAGAAGACGGCAGTGAAACTCATCAACGAATTTGGCAGCATCGAGCATTTGTTGGCCAGCATCGACCAACTGAAAGGAGCGATGAAGAAAAAGGTGGAGGAGCATGTGGAAGACATCAAGATGTCGAAGTTCTTGGCAGCCATCAAGACCGACGTACCCATCACACTCAACCTTGATAGCCTCAAACGCGAACCCATCGATGAAGTTGCCCTCAAGGAGATTTTTGAACGACTGGAGTTCCGTACCCTGATGAGAAAAAAATTGGGAGGAGGTGAGGCAACCTCAACAGCCTCCCCCACCCTATCTTCCACTTCCAACAAAAATAAGGGACAGATGGCAGACCTTTTTAGTGGCGACCTCTTTGGAGACACAAGCGCGACAAATTCGGCTCAAACACCCCCTTCTCAAGCCTCTGAGAATCCCAAAAAATCGGACACAGGGCAAGGTGATTTGTTTTTTTCGAATCTCGATGACATCAAAAACACTCCTCACAACTACCAACTCGTTGATTCGGAGGAAGAAATGGATGAACTAGCTGCAAAATTATTGACTTTCGATTTTGTCAGTTTAGACACGGAAACCACTTCTGTCGATGCAATGTCAGCAAAATTGGTCGGTTTGAGCTTTGCTGTGAACGAAGGAGAGGCATTTTACGTTCCTGTGCCCTATCATAAGGAATGGGAGGGCGAAGACTTCGAGAAATCGTTAAAGGTTGTTAACAAGTTCAAGGAGGTGTATGAGTCAGACAAAATCTTGAAGATTGGACAGAACATCAAATACGATATGATGGTGTTGGCCAACTATGGCATCCATCTTGAAGGGAAGATGTTCGACACGATGATTGCACATTATATTCTTGCACCTGAATTGCGACACAACATGGATTACCTCGCTGAGGTGTATCTGAAATATAAGACCATCCACATTGACTCACTCATTGGTTCGGGCAAGAAGCAACGCTCCATGCATGAGCTTGAACCCAAGGAGGTGTATGAATATGCAGCAGAGGATGCTGACGTGACTTTGAAACTGAAAAACATCTTAGAGAAGGAACTGCACGAAAAAGGATTGTTCAAACTTTTTGATGAAGTGGAAATGCCCCTCGTACCCGTCTTGGCAAGAATGGAGATGAATGGTGCCAGAATTGATGAAGCATCGCTGGCAGAAACCTCCAAAGTATTCACAGAACGGATGGAAGCCATCGAACGTGAAATTCGTGAAGTGGCAGGACAGGAACTCAACATCAGTTCACCCAAGCAGATTGGTGAACTCCTCTTCGAAAGACTCAAAATCGACACCAAACCCAAGAAGACAAAAACAGGGCAGTATGTTACTGACGAGGCCACCCTACTCGCCTTGAAGAGTAAACATCCTGTGGTGGAAAAAATTCTCGATTATCGTGGTTACAAGAAATTATTGAGCACCTATATCGATGCCCTTCCACAGTTGGTCAATCCTCGTACAGGACACATCCACACCTCTTACAATCAAGCAGTTACGGCTACAGGCAGACTTTCCTCCAGTAATCCTAATTTGCAGAATATCCCTATCCGTGACGAGAACGGAAAGGAAGTGCGCAAGGCCTTCATCCCCGACGAGGGCGAACTCTTCTTCTCTGCCGATTATAGCCAGATAGAACTGCGACTGATGGCACACCTGAGTCAAGACAAGAATATGGTGGAGGACTTCAACAGTGGACACGACATTCACCAAGCGACAGCTTCCAAAATCTTCAAAGTACCTCTTGAGGAGGTGACCTCCACGATGCGACGCAAGGCAAAGACTGCTAACTTTGGCATCATCTATGGCATTTCTGCCTTTGGTTTGGCAGAACGGATGGAGGTCAGTCGAAGTGAGGCACGACAACTGATTGATGACTACTTTATCACCTATCCTGGCGTGAAAGAATATATGGACAAGAGCATCGAAAAAGCCCGTCAATTGGGCTATACAGAGACCTTATTGGGTCGCCGTTGCCAGTTGCCCGACATCAATTCTCGCAACGCTGTAGTACGTGGTTATGCAGAGAGAAATGCCATCAATGCCCCCATTCAGGGAACGGCTGCTGACATCATCAAGGTGGCGATGATCCGTATTGACAAACGGATGCGTGAAGAGGGGTTGCGCTCGAAGATGATTCTGCAAGTACACGACGAATTGAACTTCTCTGTGGTGCCTGAAGAAAAAGAAAAACTACAACAATTGGTGATTAACGAGATGCAAAATGCGATCAAACTCTCTGTTCCCCTCTTTGCTGATTGCGGATGGGGCACCAATTGGCTCGAAGCACACTAAGATGAAGGTTCTCTTTCTTATATTATTGATAATGTACGCATGTGGGGTGAAAGCACAGGATGTCTTCACAGTCCTGTCCTACAACATCGAAAATGCTTTCGACACACTTCATGATGAGGGCAAGGACGATCTTGAATTTTGTGAAGGAGGAGAACGGAAATGGAGCCAAACCCGACTAATGAACAAATTGAAGGGTGTGAGCAAAGTGATTGCCGCTGCTGACGAGAAACGTCCTGTTGATTTAATAGGACTTTGCGAGGTGGAGAACGATACGGTCATGCAGTACCTCCTTCGTCGCACTCCCCTCTCCCAACTGGGCTACCGTTACATCTTGACCAACTCCAAGGATGAGCGAGGCATTGACGTTGCCCTACTCTACTCTCCTTTTACCTTTCATCCTATTGAAACACAGCCTATTCGACCTCGTATCAAAAAGCAAACGACACGTGATATTCTGCATGTGGCAGGCACAATCGCTGGAGGCGACACTCTTGATGTATATGTAATTCACCTACCTTCCAAACGAGGGGGTGCAGAAGGACAGAAACTGAGCATGAACATTTGTCAGCAATTGCAGGCACATACGGATTCTGTACGAGCCATCAGACAGCACCCCAACCTCATCGTCATGGGTGATTTCAATGCTGAAACCAACGCTCCTCAACTCAAACTTCTCACCCGCAGTCATCACCTCATCGACCGAACTGCCAAACTGCAACCAGGCACCTATAAATACCAAGGTGAATGGTCTATCCTTGATCATATTCTCACTCACACCACTACCCTCTCCCATCAGCAAACTCGCATCCTCTCCCTCCCCTTCCTCACCGAACCCGATCCCACACATGGCAACGTGAAACCGCATCGCACCTACCTTGGTCCTGTCTATCAAGGTGGCATCAGCGATCATCTACCTGTTGTCAGCGTCTTCCAACTCAAGAAATAGTGGCAAAAAAGACCAAGAGGTGGGACGAATTCGTTAATATTTGGGGAAAGGATGGGATAAAAGGGAAAAAAATCGTATCTTTGCCCCAAATTTTCGTTTTATAATGGTTACAATCAAGAAAGTAGAGACAAAAAAGGAACTAAAACAGTTCATCCGTTTCAATTACGAACTATACAAAAATAATCCATATTCAGTACCCGATTTGTATGAAGATATGCTGAACACCTTCTCGGATAAGAATGCCGCGATGGAGTTCTGCGAGGCTGCGTATTTCCTTGCTTATAAGGAAGATAAGCTGGTAGGACGTGTGGCTGCCATCATCAACAAGAAGGCAAATGCAACATGGAACTTGAAAAATGTACGCTTTGGCTGGATAGACTTTGTGGATGATGAAGAGGTGAGTGAGGCATTGCTGAAAGCGGTAGAAGAGTGGGGTAGGGAACGTGGTATGGACACGATCCAGGGACCTCTGGGCTTCACAGATATGGATGCAGAGGGTATGCTGATTGAAGGTTTTGAAGAACTTTCCACGATGGCGACCATCTACAACTACCCTTACTATCAGAAGCATATCGAGCGACTGGGCTTTGAAAAGGATGCCGACTGGATAGAGATGTTGATGACAGTGCCAAAGGAGACTGGTCTGCCTGAGCGACTGAAGAAGATTGCAGAGATTGTGATGAAGAAGTACGACCTGAGAATCAAGAAATACACCTCAGCCAAGAAGATTGCGAAGGAATATGGACAGGAAATCTTCTCCGTCATCAATGAGGCATTCAAACCCTTGTTTGGCTATAGTGAGTTGAGCCAGAAGCAGATAGACCAATATGTGAAGATGTATCTGCCTGTGCTTGACCTTAAATTGGTGAGTCTGGTAACAGAGGCGAACGGTCGTTTGGTGGCAGTGGGTATTTCGATGCCATCCATGTCGAAAGCTCTGCAGCAAGCAAAGGGCAAACTCTTCCCATTTGGTTGGTGGCACCTGCTGAAAGCGTTGAAAATCAAGAAACCTAAGACATTGGACTTGATGCTAGTGGGTGTGTTGCCTGAGTATCAGAGCAAGGGCGTGAACTCGATTCTCTTTTACGACTTATTGCCCATCTACATCTCAGAAGGCTATGACTATGTGGAGACCAACCCTGAACTGGAATCCAACGACAAGGTACAACAACAATGGATTTACTTTGAACGGAGACAGCACAAGAGAAGACGTTGCTACAAGAAGGAGATAAAATAATGGAAGAACTAAACCTAAATAATACCCCAGAAACGAATTACGATGATGCCAACATCATCACCCTGACAGGTGTGGAGCACATCCGTCTGCGTCCTGGTATGTACATCGGTCGTTTGGGCGATGGCAGCCATGCAGAGGACGGTATCTATGTGTTGCTGAAAGAGATTATCGATAATAGTATCGATGAGTTTAAGATGCAGGCAGGCAAGCGCATTGAGGTGGAGGTGATAGAGAACAAGTCGGTAACAGTGCGTGACTATGGTCGTGGCATCCCACAGGGCAAGATGATTGAGGCCGTCAGCATTCTGAACACAGGTGGCAAGTACGACTCAAAGGCTTTCCAGAAGTCCATTGGTTTGAATGGTGTGGGTACGAAGGCTGTGAATGCCCTGTCCAACCGTTTTGAGGTGAGGAGTTATCGCGATGGGGTAGTGCGCACAGCTGTATTTGAGAAGGGTAAGCTTATTGATGACAAGACAGAGAAGACGAAGGAGGAGAATGGTACGTTCATCTCTTTCCAACCCGATGATTCGCTTTTCCTCAACTATAAGTTTCAGGACGAGTTCGTGAGCAACATGCTGCGCAACTACACCTACTTGAACACCGGCTTGGAGATTTACTACAATGGTGGTCGCATCGTGAGCCGCAATGGTTTGAAAGACCTTCTCAAGGACACGATGGATGCTACGCCCCTCTATGAGATTATCCACTTGAAGGGTGATGACATTGAGATTGCCTTCACCCATACGAACCAGCAATATGGAGAGGAATACCATTCGTTTGTGAATGGTCAGCACACCATCCAAGGAGGTACGCATCAGAGTGCCTTCAAGGAGCATATTGCCCGTACCATCAAGGAATTCTACGGCAAGAACTACGAATATAGCGATATCCGTTCGGGCATCATCGCAGCCATTGCTATCAATGTGCAGGAGCCACAGTTTGAATCGCAAACGAAGATTAAGTTGGGTTCACTCACGATGGAGCCGAATGGTGGCATCAGCGTGAACAAGTTTGTGGGCGACTTCGTCAAGACTGAGGTCGATAACTACCTGCACAAGAACTTGGATGTGGCAGATATTATCGAAGAGAAGATCAAGGACAACGAGAGGGACAGGAAGGCGATTGCTGGTGTGACCAAACTGGCGCGTGAACGTGCCAAGAAAGCCAATCTGCACAACCGTAAACTACGTGATTGCAAGATACACCTAAATGACCCCAAGGGTGAGTTGAAGGAGGAGAGTTCCATCTTCATCACGGAGGGTGACTCCGCCAGCGGAAGCATCACCAAGAGCCGCGATGTGATGACACAAGCGGTGTTCTCTTTGCGAGGAAAGCCCCTCAACTCCTACGGCATGACGAAGAAAGTAGTGTATGAGAATGAGGAGTTCAACCTGTTGCAGGCAGCCCTGAACATCGAGGACGGTCTTGATGGCTTGCGCTACAACAAGGTCATTGTGGCGACCGATGCCGATGTGGATGGTATGCACATCCGACTGCTGATGATCACGTTCTTCCTGCAGTTCTTCCCCGAACTCGTCAGGACAGGGCACGTCTATATCCTGCAAACGCCACTCTTCCGTGTCAGGAACAGGAAGAAACGCATCAAGAAGGCAACGTTGGAGAAATATATGGAAGAACACCCCGACAACAAGGGCGACTTCATCACCATCTATTGCTACAGCGACGAAGAGCGCCAACAGGCCATCGAACTGCTGGGACCTGAGCCTGAAATCACCCGATTCAAAGGCTTGGGCGAAATTTCCCCAGACGAGTTCAAGAACTTCATTGGTGCCGATATGCGACTGGAATCTGTCACCCTGCGCAAGACCGACCAAGTGAAGGAACTGCTGGAGTACTACATGGGCAAGAACACCATGCAGCGACAGAACTTCATCATCAACAACCTGGTCATCGAGGAAGACAAGCCAGAGGAGGAGACTGAATTGGCAGAAGAGGAGTAAAAGAAAAAGAACATGAACAAGATAGCCATATTTGCAGGGAGTTTCGACCCCTTCACCATCGGACACAAGAACATCGTGGACCGCGCTTTGGAGAGTGTGGCTGACGAGGTCATCATTGCCATCGGCATCAACTACGAGAAGAAGTATATGTTCTCGCTCGAAGAACGCTTGGAAGCCATTCGCAAAGCCTATCAGAATGAGCCACGAGTACGGGTGGAAACCTACGAGGGACTGACCACCGACTTTGCCAAGAGGGTAGGGGGGAGTTTCCTGCTACGAGGTGTCAGGAGCGTGAAGGACTATGAGTTCGAACGCGACATGGCAGAGGTCAATCATCGCCTCACGGGCATCGAGACCGTGCTGCTGTTCACCGACGCCAAATACTCCTGTGTCAGCTCCAGCATTGTGCGAGAATTGATATCCTATCATCAAGATGTAACAGCGTTTTTACCATAGACATGAACACGATCAACACCATAAAATCCATCCTGCTGGCAGGTCTGCTGATGATGGCGATGCCACTGATGGCACAACAGCAACAAAGGAAGAGTTCCGAACTGGATGTGCAACTTCGCAAACTGATTTATGCGCAAGGAGCCATCGTGCAATTATATGTAGATACGGTCAACGTCACCAAGTTGACAGAGGACGCCATTCAGGGGATGCTCAAAGGGCTGGACCCTCACTCCATCTACACGCCTGCCAAAGATGTAGAGGCCATGAACGAGCCACTGACAGGCTCTTTCGATGGCATTGGCGTGCAGTTCAACATGAACGAAGACACGCTCGTGGTCATCCAAACCATCAGTGGCGGTCCTTCCGAGAAGGTGGGCATCATGGCAGGCGATATGATTGTGTCTGTCAACGACACCGCCATTGCAGGTGTGAAGATGTCCCGTGAGGCCATTATGAAGCGACTGCGTGGTCCCAAGGGCACGACCGTTGACCTTGGCGTCATCCGTCCAGGGGTGAACGGTGTGCAGCTGTTCAAGGTCACCCGCGACAAGATTCCTGTATATACGGTCGATGCCTGCTACATGCTTGACGACAAGACGGGGTATGTGCGCATCAGCAACTTCGGTTCCACGACCACCAAGGAGTTTGTCACAGCCACCAACTACCTGACCGCCTGTGGCATGAAAGACCTCATCCTCGACCTCCAAGGCAATCCTGGAGGCTACCTGCAGGCTGCTGTCGATCTCTCCGACCAGTTCCTCAACAACAACGAAATGATTGTCTATACCGAGGGACGCACCACAGGCAGGCAGGAGTATCGGGCAGGCAAGAACAAGATTGACCTCAACAAGATTGTCGTGCTTGTCGATGGCTACACCGCCTCCGCTGCTGAAATCGTCTCTGGTGCCCTGCAAGACCACGACCGAGGCATCATCGTGGGGCGTCGTACCTTTGCCAAGGGACTCGTCCAGCGTTCCATCCCACTGCCCGATGGCGCTGAGATGCGCCTCACCATCGCCCACTACTACAGCCCTGTGGGACGTTGCTTCCAGAAACCTTACGAGAAGGGTGATCGCAGCAAATACGATCGGGACATGCTCGACCGTCTCAACAGTGGCGAACTCATGAGTGCCGACAGCATCCACTTCCCCGACTCGCTCAAGTACACCACCAAGGGTGGGCGCATCGTCTATGGTGGAGGTGGCATCATGCCCGATGTCTATGTGCCCCTCGACACCACCTACTACACCCGCCTCCATCGTGAACTCGCAGCCAAGGGATGCATCAACAGCTCCATCCTCAAGTGGATCAACATCAACCAGAAGCGTCTCAGCAAGGACTACAACGTCAGCTCCTTCCGCAAGGAACGCGAACGCCTGTTGAAAGACAAGGATGTCAACAACGAGCGTTTCCGTGAAGGTTTCCAACGGTTCAAGAACGAGTTTCAAGTGCCCCAAGAAATGCTCGACATGCTCTTCGCCAAGGCAAAAGAAGCACAAATCGAATACACCGACTCAGCCTATCAGGCCACCCTTCCTTTCCTGTGCATCCAGTTGAAGGCACTCGTGGCACGCGACCTCTTCAGCAGTTCCGAGTACTACGAGATCATCAACCCCATCAGCGAAATCTATAAGGAGGGACTCAAAGCCATCAAGGACGAGGAACTCTTCAAAGACATCAAAACCCAATAATTGTCAACTATCAACTGTCAACTGTCAACTATCAACTGTCAACTCCCATGATTTCCTATCAAACAGATGGCGTGAAAATGCCCAACATTCGACGTCGCGACACCAGCGCATGGATCAAAGCCGTCGCTGCCACCTACGGAAAGAGGGTGGGGGACATCGGCTACATCTTCTGCAACGACGAGAAGATCCTCGAAGTGAATCGGCAGTATCTCCAACACGACTACTACACCGACATCATCACCTTCGACTACTCCGACGATGCCCTCCTCACAGGTCGCAAGGACACCATCTCAGGCGACCTCTTCATCAGCCTCGACACCGTCCGCACCAATGCTGAACAGCAAGGCACCACCTACGAGGAAGAGCTCCATCGTGTCATCATCCACGGCATCCTCCACCTCTGTGGCATCAACGACAAAGGACCAGGCGAACGCGAAATCATGGAAGCAGCAGAAAACAAGGCACTGGAATTAAAGTTTAGAGTTTAAAGTTAACTTCAATTTTTCAATTCTTCAATTTTTCAATTCTTCAATTTTATGAAGGTTTTCCAACACGTATCCGACATCGGAGATCTCCGCAAAGCCCTCGACGAGGCTTTCGACATCAAGCAGAATCGCTATAAGTACCAAGAGCTGGGCAAGAACAAGACTGCCATGCTCATTTTCTTCAACAACTCCCTGCGCACACGCCTCTCCACCCAGAAGGCTGCCCTCAACCTCGGCATGAACGTCATCGTGCTCGAC
>JAGAAZ010000136.1 GCA_017614895.1 Bacteroidaceae bacterium
ATTCAGACGAGCCAAGCCATAGGTGACTCCTTGACAGATGTAACGGTCGTGAGGTGTGTCGCCACGAATGACACATCCAATGGCAATGACAGCATCCACGCCTGTCTTCGCCATCTGTGAAGCACCATAGACGAGTTCAAAACTGCCTGGCACCGTCATCACCGTGATGTCTTCAGGAAACACGCCGTTCTTCATCAGCGTCTGCTTTGCTCCTTCCAATAATGCCGCTGTGATGTTTTCATTCCATTCTGCCACCACAATGCCCATCTTCATTCCTGTGGCGTTTGGCACAGAATTGATGTCATAGTCGGAAAGGTTGTGATTCTTTGTTGCCATAATGTCAATAAGTTAAAAAGAAAAAACTAAAAACTAAAAGTGAAGATTACTTGGCTTGTAGAAGGCTGTGGTAACTTTGACTTTTAGTTTTTAGTTTTGTACTTTTAGTTTTCTTATTTCTCTTTATTTAGTTGCTCTTTCGATGTACATGTCAATCGTTTGTGAGAGAGGACTGCGGAAGTACTGCTTCTTGATTTTGTTGTAGAGTTCCAATGCCTTGTCATTCTGTCCGAGTGATTCATACACCTCGCCAGCCTGAAGGAGGAACACTGGGCTTACTGCATCGTTGTCAGCTTCTTCTGCTGCTTTGATGAGTGTTTTGATTCCCTTCTCATTGTCACCTTTCTTTACGTAGAGGTTACCTAGAGCTGCAATAGCTGCAGGAGAAACCATATCGTCATTCTGTGCAGAGAAGTCTTCCAACATCTTGATAGCCTCGTCCACCTTGTCTGTCTTTGCGTATGCCAAACCAGCATAGAGCTTAGCCAAGTTGGCAGTTTCTGTACCACTGAATTCATCGATAATCTTCAGGAAACCCTTCACGTTTCCTTCACCCTTCAGGGCTTGTTCATACAGCTGCTGAGCAAAAGCGGTCTGTGCACCGACAATCGCCTTCTGTGCTTCCAGCTCCTTGCCTGCCATGTAGTGCTTGTAAGCGTAAATACCAGCCACAATCACGATGACAGCACCGAGCACAATAGCGATCTTCTTCCAATTCTTTTCGATGAATGCCTCGCCCTTGCTCAGTTGTACGTCAAGTGCGATGGGCTCATCTTTTACTTGTTGTTTTTTGTTTTTTGCCATAATATCTTTTATTTTTATTTTTTGAATCGCACAAAAATCATGCAAAATTACAACATTTAGTTGGAATGAGAAAGAGTTTTCTTGAAAATATTCATTTTTTTAGAGTCTTCCGTGCTTCACTGAGGCGTTTGAGGGCTTTTTCAATGAGGTCGTGTGTACCAGAACCATCATTCACATATTGCACGACCATATCTGCATAGTTGATGGCCTCGCGTAGTTCCGTGGTCTTGTTGGAGATTTTTTTCGTCTCAGAGAGCAGTGGAAGGAGTTCGCTGAGATCTTCTGGTTCAGCGAGGTTGCCAGGACGCATGGTGTTGATGACCATATTGAGGGATGAGGCAGCTGCATTGATTTCCTCTTGTGTCAGTTCTTTGGCAGGCTTGTTGGAGATTTTTTCTGCCATTTCAATCTGCGTGAGCAGACGTGCGTATCCGTTAGGAGCCCATGGAGAGAAGGCCGGCACCTTTATCGCAAGGGCATTCCACGCATTTTGGCTTTCTACACGCTCCTTCGCAATGAGAAGAGCTTGTTCAAGATTGCCCTTATCTATGCCCTTCGTTGCCTTTTGTTTGGCACCAGTCAAGACGTTCAGACGTAGGTAGTGAGTGGAGTGGGCTGTCTGATAGTAATCAGGCTGGAACTGCTTACCAGCCATAGTGAGTGTGAACAGGTTGTCTCCATATTTTTTGTCTGGGGTGGCACCGTTGAGTTGAATCTCATTGAGGTTGGATGAGAGGGTGAAATCCGCCTCCTTCCATTCTTTTATATCAGGAGTCGCCATAACTAAAGGACCATACATGATGGCACCGACCCATTGTGGATTAAATGGAGTGCTCGTCTCATTTTTGCCTGTAGCGGCGATGTCCATTTTATCGGGGCCCCAATAGATATGTTTCGTGAATGGCATGAGAATTTCAATCTTATCATTCGCTGTCCATTCACGTGCAGGAATCTCCACATAAGAACTTGGCTGATATGTTTTGGCGATGGATTTCCCGTTCAATTTGACATCGAAACCTTCTGTAGCCCAATAAGGTACACGCAGTTTGATGGTATAGGTGCTGGAAATCCTGTCGGTAGATGGCTCGAAGGTGATGGTGCTCTTTTCTGCTGGCCATTCGCATTCTTGTTTGATGATATTACCTTTCCATTTGGTGATAGTGGGTAGGTAAAGTGCCACCCATAACGTGTTATCATTCACGAAGTAGGCTGCTTCCTGATACTTTACATGGTTTTCTGCACCTGTACCACCACAGCAAGTGCTTTGTGGGGTCTCATTTCCGAAGGGTTTGATGGCATTCATACCTACAGCATATTGATAGGTGACGCCCCAATGGTCGGGGTGTACGGAGCCTACAATCTGGTTATATAGAATACGCTCATAGTAGTCCATGTAAGCAGCATTGTCAGGGTCGAAGCAGTTGAGGTCTTTGGTCAGTTTCGCCAAGTTGTAGGCGCAGCAAGTCTCGTTGATGTCAGGGTTGGGATACATGTTGCGTTGATGGTCGCTCATCACGCTTGTGTTCATCGACAGAATTTGCGAATAAGGCTGACGGAACATTTCTCCATTTCCCACACCTCCCATAGCGTATGTGTATCGTCCTTGCACAAAATTCCAGAAATTGTAGGCAAGGTTGTAGTAGTAAGGATTATTATTAGTGATGTATGAGCGCAAGGCACCTGTAATCATTGGGATGTGTTGGTTTGCGTGTCGGGTACGGATGTCATCCACGTTCTTGGCGACAGGATCAAAGAAGGCTGGAGAGTCGAAGCAATTGGCTGCTTCAATCAAATGCGCTTTTTCTGTTGGGTCGCTCACCATCTCTGCAAGACGTGCTAATGATTCTGCCATACCTCCTACCTCGCCTGCGATGTACATGTTCCACATCTCGTATCTGTTTCCAGGCTTGGCTTGACGTTCGGCTTTATCTCCGTCGGTTTTCACATAGGTGCGATAGTGCATACGGTTCCACACCCATAGTCCCATATCTTTGGCAATAAGCAGGGCTTTGTCGGCAACTTGCTTGTCGTCAATGTTGTTGGCAATGTCAATGAGACCCGCTAATTGTTTGTGGATGGTGTAGTAGGGCGCCCACACCCATTCTTCATTATTGTAGGCACGATAACATTCAATCAAGGCTGGGTGAGCGGCAGGAATAGCGTTAAGATAACCGTAACCATAATGTTTGTAGTCCTTTTTGTATTCGTTGAAAGCAGCCCAGTTGCCTTTCATCTGCTTCAGTTCTTCTTCGGGTGCATAGTCGCGTGCCTCCCAATAACGGTTGAGAGTGCTGTCCCACACGAAGGTACGCTCTTGACATTCACGCAATTCATCCACCATGCGGCAGATGCGTTTCTTAAGTTCTGATTTTTGTACAGGATCTGCGGAAGAAGCGTAAGCAAAAGCCAATGCACTCATATAGTGACCGCTGCCGTGTCCCTTCAATTTTGTGGTAGGGGAGTCCCAACCATCTGCCACAGGATAGCCCTCTGTGGACAATCCATACGTGTCCCGATAGTTATAAAGTTGCTGTGCCACATCCCACGAAAGGATGGTCTTGATGTCAAGATCGCGGTTATTAGTCAAACGATTGTTTCCTGTGAGGATGACATCATTCAATGGAAGTGGTTGAGCTACAGGTATATGGCTGGGGATGCCCCATTCCTGTGTAGTCACGGTGATGTTGGCAGTGATGGGGTAGCCATTATCGGTTGTGTTGTCACCAATGATATAGCCATTAACAATATAAGTTTTTCCGACAGGATTAAATTCCGGATTTGCTTCCTGTTGTTCGATAGAGAGGAGGGAATTCATCCATTTGGTCTGACGCCATTCGTGACTCCCGTCGCTGTAAGTGACCCACACTTGCCAGGGTAAACGAGGTGCTGTGCCCACAGGCGTTTCCACACGGATAGGTTCCACTTTTACAATGGAGCGTTGTTTGGTTTTGGTTGCAGCCATCGTCATCATTGGCAAAGCGAGCCAGAGAGTCAGTGTGGCACAAAGGATAACGCTTAAATTTCTTTTCATCGTTAGATTGTCAATAAAATTTGTTCAAAATTAGCTGTTTTCCGCGACATACCCAAAAGGCTTCATGGAAAAATTCAAATTAATTTGGTTTTTCTCTCACTTAGTCGTACCTTTGCACAAACACAATCTCTTTTTAGGGATTTTCCCCCATGAAGGTAGGGATTTCAATATGGAGGAATCAATAATTAGAACGAACTTTGCACCAGATAAAAACTATCAAGATGTACAAACTATAAATAGAACGGATATGAAGAGATTATTGACATTAGCTTTGGTTCTGGTTCCATTGCTCAGCATGGCACAGGACGACCTCTATTTCACTTCTTCCAAGAAGGCGAAGGAGGCTGCGCAGAAAAGGGCGACAGCATCGATGACGGCAAGAACGGAAACGGTGGCTGCCCCAACAGTAGTGGACTACCATAGCAATACGCGTGGCGAGGATGAGTACAACCGCCGCTATGTGTATGGTGGTCAATATGCAGAGGATTCATTGGCTGCACGAATTGATACCGTTGGTGTTGATGACGTGCAATCGGGGTATGACATGAACGACCCAGAATTGGATTATCGTTTCTCTCGTCGTATCGTTCGTTTCCACAGCCCACGTCTTTATGCCCTAACAAGTCCTTATTATTGGGATTTGTATTATGGTTATGGTGCGTGGGATTATCTCTATGATCCATGGGATCCGTGGTATTGGCACTATGGATGGAGCTATGGCTGGACTTGGGGACCTTGGGATTGCTGGTATGGTAGCATCTGGGGTTGGAGCCATCCATATAGCTGGTCATATTGGGGATGGGGACCCGGTTGGAGCCGTCCTGTTTATTATACTTCTTACTATCGTAACAGTACACCTCGCCATTTTAATTCGTCGCGTAACCACATGATAGCTGGTGATCGAATTCGTACGAATGCTTTGGGAGGTCGCAACCTGAACGCACGTACCAGTGCTCTCGATTCACGTACTGGCGTGATGGGTAGTCGGACTAACGCAGAACGTACACGTACTAACGCACAGGGCAGTCGTGGTGTCAACACACGTGCTGGCAACACTTCTTACACGGACTACACCAATGTTCGCACAGGACGTACTGCTACTGCAACCAATCAGGGAGCACGTACTCAGGTGTATAATGCCGCTCGTGAAGGTGCTGCAAGAAGAAGCACGATTACGAATACGAATATGCCTACTCGCTCCTACAGCAATCAGAATAGCAGCACCCGTACATCTGCGGTGCAACAACCTCAAACCCGTACATCTGCTATGCAGCAGCAACAGACTCGCACGCAGATGCAACAGCAAGTTCAGCCGCAGACCCGTACACAAGTTCAGCCGCAGACCCGTACGCAGGTTCAGCAACAGACCCGTACTTACACGCCTACAACAACCACGCGTTCTTCTTCTGGTAGCTTTGGCGGTGGCGCAAGCATTGGTGGAGGTACTCGTGGAGGTGGAAGCATTGGCGGCGGTGGCGGCGGTGGCCGTAGTGGTGGCGGCAGACGCTAATCACACATGATCCGTTCTTTTTAGTGACCAATACACATTATATATATAATAAATAGATATGAAGACAATGAACAAATATTTTCTGCTCTCAGCGCTTATCAGCGTTGCCAGTGCAACCTATGCACAGGACAGCTACGATGCGCAGAACTTCGCTAACAGCGATTTGAATGGTACTTCCCGCTTCGTGGCAATGGGTGGAGCACTTGGTGCTCTGGGTGGCGATGTGAGTGTGATGAGCACTAACCCTGCAGGTACGGGTATGTATCGTAGTAGTGACGCTGCTCTTAGTTTCAGTGGTCTCTTCACTGGCGATGGCGCGATGGGACATGATGGTGCCCGAATGTCGTTCGATCAGGGTGGTGTGCTCATAGCCTTTGATATGGATAATCCTACCAGCATGGGTTTGCAGTTCGTCAACTTTGGTGTGAACTACCAGAAGAAGCGCAACTTCCTTTTCAATCAGTTGACTGATATCAACAATCTTGGTGGTATGCTCAGCCAGACCTATCAGATTGCAAACCTCTGCAATGAAGCATTTAAGAAGAAACCTAATGGTACGGATTGGGGTACGATTGCCGACATGAGTGCCGCCAAGAATGGTGTGCATGGTGGCATTTTGGATGAATCTGGTACTTCTGGTTCTGGCTATGCTGGTCTGCCTGGCGACAAGGCTTATTTTGAGAAAGCTACCTTTGGCAGCAATAGCCAAGCTGATGTCAACATCTCTTTCAACATCAGCGACCAGTTCTTCCTTGGCGCTTCTGTTGGTGTTTACTCACTCGACTACAGCCGTGAGTCCTTCTATCAGGAATCGGGAATAGATGGTAATATATACGATTTCACCAACTGGTACAAGACTGAGGGTGATGGATTTGATGTGAAGTTAGGCTTCATCTGCCGTCCTATCGAGGAAAGTCCATTCCGTTTTGGTTTCACTGTCCACACCCCCACGTGGTATCGTCTGACAGATGCCAATGGTTCTGACCTTTTCTTTAATAATGATTATCTATCTTCAGGCAACAATGCTGAGTATGATTATCGTTTCCGCACTCCTTGGAAATTTGGCGTCAGTCTCGGACACACCATTGGCACCAACTTTGCCATTGGCGCAGAGTATGAGTATCAGGACATGAGCTCGGCGCATTACAGCGAGGTGGACGGATACAATTCCAATTATTTCCGTTATATCAACGATGTAACTAAGCACACCCTTCGTGGACAGCACACTTTGAAAGTGGGTGCAGAGTTCAAGCCTATTGATGAGCTCTCTCTTCGTGTGGGTTACAACTTCGTTTCATCTCCATTCAAGAAAGATGCGTGCCGTACCTTGTTATATTGTGATCCATATACCGAGACCGACTACACCAATTGGGGCAACATCAATCGCTTCTCTTTAGGATTGGGCTATCGCTACAGGGGTGGCTATGTGGACCTTGCATGGCAGTATCAGGCACAAAAAGGTGATTTTTACGCCTTCTACGACGAGAACCTTAAGCCAACGAAAATCAATGCCAATCGTTCACAGCTGATGGCAACATTCGGTTTCCGCTTCTAAATCATCCAGAAGACCTGCGCAAGCATCTTCCAATATTTCAATCACGTTCTCGAAACCTTGGTCACCACCATAATAAGGGTCGGGAACGTGATTAATTATGTGCGTCTGACAATAATCGGTCATGCGCACAATTTTTGTTTCAGCTTCTACAGTTGGAGCCAACCGATGCAGCCTGTCCCAGTTGCTGTCGTCCATGCTGACGATGAGGTCGAACAAATCGAAGTCCACCTCCCGGATGGGACGTGAAATGTGTGTAAGATGATATCCGTGCCGATATGCATGAGACTTCATCCTTGGGTCGGCACCTTCCCCTTCATGGTAGCTGATCAGTCCTGCAGAATCGATTTCATACTCGTTGCCTAGTCCTCTGTCTTCCACCAATTTACGCATTACAGCCTCTGCCATTGGCGAACGGCAGATGTTACCTAAACAAATGAAGAGGATTTTTTTCACAGGATTTTGTTCGTGTTCTGGTCGGGGAAGACAATTTTGGGAGTGAAAGTCTTGGCTTCCTCGAAGTCCATGAGGGCGTAGGACATGACGATCACGATGTCGCCCACTTGCACTTTGCGGGCGGCAGCACCATTCAGACAGAGGCAACCACTACCGCGTTCACCCTTGATCACGTAGGTGTCGAAGCGTTCGCCGTTGTTGTTGTTGACGACATAGACGCGTTCGCCAGCAATGAGACCGACGGCATCCATCAGGTCTTCGTCAATAGTGATGCTGCCCATATAATTAAGGTTGGCCTCAGTCACCTTGACACAATGCAACTTCGATTTCAGTACTTCAATCTGCATTTCCCTCTGTTATTTATAGTTGATGTTGTCGATAAGTCGGATAGGGGTGGCACCGCAGAAGACGGTGATGCAGCCCTGGATGTGCTCAGCATCATCCCATGAAGAGACGCTTTCGAGCGTGAGAGCATTCACGATGTCGTAATACTGCACCTCAAGACCTTCCACCGCGTTGATGTCCTTGATGGTCTTCTGCTTTGTCTCCTCCACCGTGTGGGTCTTGCTGTATTTGACGCTCTTCTTCAGCGCCTTATAGATGTTGGGTGCAATAGCTCTCTCGTTCTCTGCCAGCAGCGTGTTGCGGCTGGAGAGGGCAAGTCCGTCCTCTTCTCTGACGATAGGGCAGGGACAGATTTCCAATCTTTTTGCCCATTTCGTGTCCTTCTCCACATAGTCAGCCACCATCGCTTTGATCACGGCAATCTGCTGGAAGTCCTTCTCGCCAAAGTATGCCTTGTCGGGTTCCACCATCATGAAGAGCTTGCTCACAATCTGGCACACACCGTTGAAGTGTCCTGGACGGAACGCGCCTTCCATCACTGAATCCGTGGGAGGGTAGGAGAAAGAGCGAGTGTCAGGCTCAGGATAGACTTCCTCCACCGATGGAGCAAACACATACGTAGCACCGATGCTCTCCAACAGGGCGCAGTCAGCCTCCAACGTGCGAGGGTAAGCCTGCAAGTCTTTCTTGTCGTTGAATTGGGTGGGGTTGACAAACACGCTCACCACTGTGGCATCGTTCTCCTTCACGCTTCTGGTCACGAGCGAAGCATGACCAGCATGGAGCGCACCCATCGTTGGTACAAGTCCAACGGTCTTGTTATCACTTCTCAGGGCAGAAACCTTGGCCTTGAGTTCCTTTACAGAATTGATAATTTCCATTACTTTCTCGATAAGAACTTAGAAATGTGGGTGCAAAGGTAC
>JAGAAZ010000137.1 GCA_017614895.1 Bacteroidaceae bacterium
ATCCAGGGCTTATCACTTTCACAGAGAAATCGCAAATGGTTGGCGGACAAGCTTGTCGAACCAATCGAGGACACAAAGACTGCCCAGCAGAAGGCATATGTGAAGGAAACATTGACTCGCGCATTGAAAGAGGTGGAGCAGGCTAAGCGCGGGGAAATCAAGATGATGACCGAGGAGGAGTTCCTCGAAGACTTGAAGAAAGAGGGACTGCTATGAAGGTAAAGGTTATTCCGTCTCCAGAGTTCAACCGTCGCTTCAAGCGGCTTGCAAAGAAGTACAGGTCTCTTCCCACAGACTATCTTACTTTGAGCGATGAACTGAAAAAGAATCCCTTCCTGGGCATTGACCTCGGCGGCGGTGTTCGCAAGATTCGCATGGAGATCGGCTCAAAGGGCAAGGGCAAGAGTGGTGGCGCCCGCGTGCTGACGCTGACCATTCTGGTGAGCGAGGATGCCGACGTGACACTGCTGACCATCTACGACAAGGAAGAAATTGACAACGTCTCCGACAACTACATCAAGTGGCTCATCAGCGAGGCGAAGAAGTAATCCTCCTTTTCTCCTTTTAAACAACAAGAGCCTGTGCGATTTGCACAGGCTCTTTGTGTAGTGGGCTATTTGCCTGATTCCATTTTCCATTTGTCATCCACCTTGAGGAGCTTGGCTTCCTGATCTTTGGAAGAACCGTCACCATACTTCATGATGTACTTAACATTGGCGGTGTTGCCGTCTTCTGCTACGGACACGTCGGTGATCTCCACACCTGTGATGCCACCCTTCTTCTCGATTTCCTTACCCCATTTGTCCTTCATCATGCTGACATACTGCTGCTTGTCGCTGTCGGTGAGCTGCTTCTTGAAGTAGAAGAGGTCGATGGCTTCCTCATACTTGCCTGCCTGAAGGTCTGCTACATACTCCTGCACCACTGCTTCGGGAGAGTTGCTGTTGCATGAAACAAATGCCAATGCCACGAGGGCGAGGCTCAAAACAGAAAGAATCTTTTTCATTGCGTTTTGGTTTTAAAAGGTTTAACATATATGATTTTAGTACTCTTTTCGATGTCGCAGGGGAAGATGCACGCACCATCCTTGCTGAAGAAGTTGGGCACCTCGTGGCGATGTCCCTCGCTGAGGTCGATGCCCTGATGGAGGTAGGCTTGCCAGACGAGCTCCGTGCAGTAGATTTGGGTGGTGTCGGAGAGGAGATAGTCGTTGTCGAACTCCACTTTCTCCGCCACTTTCTGCATGGCATATCGGGCAGCAGAAGCAGCGATGCTGTCGGAGCAATCCACGCGCATCCACGCACCACAACTGGCTCTGTCATAGGCATAGAACTCATTGATGGGCTCAGCTTTCATCCACTCGGGTTCTCCCTTTTCTGCCTCCCCTGGCACAGCATGTATCACCTGCCACTGAGCCGTCGGCGAATCGTAGTGGAGGATGCCGATGTGGGAGTAGATGGATTGGCTCGCCTCAGTCACCACCTTGCTTTCGGCTCCGTAGCCACAGCGCAGGACGAGGTCACCCTCACGAAAGTCTTCCTGCCCTGTCACCTCCACGATGTCGTGATGTTCGGCACATCCGCAAAGGAGCAATGCCGTCAGGAGGAGAAGTTCTGTCAACTTTACCATAATCGCGCCAAAGGTAAGGAAAAATAATTGATAATTGACCATTTGTCCATATTTTTTTGTACCTTTGCCCTCCGAATATGGGAAAGATAACGCAGAAACGTGCCGAGCTGAAGGATTTTATCAGCGTGAGAGGTGCACGGGTGAACAACCTGAAGAACATCGACGTGAAGATACCACACAACCAGTTTGTGGTCATCACGGGTGTGAGTGGCAGCGGCAAGTCGTCGCTGGCATTCGACACGCTCTATGCCGAAGGTCAGAGGCGGTATGTGGAAAGCCTTTCGACCTATGCGAGGCAGTTTCTGGGACGCTTGAAGAAGCCTGAGTGTGACTTCATCGAGGGTATCTCGCCCGCCATCGCCATTGAGCAGAAGGTGAGCAGCAGGAATCCTCGTTCGACGGTGGGCACCAGCACGGAGATCTACGATTACCTGCGGATGCTGTATGCGAGGATTGGACGGACGTATTCGCCTGTGAGCGGTCAGGAGGTGAAGAAGAACACGACGGACGACATCATCGAGTGTATGTTGAAATATCCAGAGGGGACGAGGATGATGGTGATGACACCACTGGTGGTGAGAAATGGAAGGACGTTGGAGGAGCAGTTGGATGTGTGTTACAAGAGCGGATTTCAGCGCGTGGAGGTGAATGGAGAGGTGGTGAGGATAACGGAGGTGTTGGCTGCGATGGCATCGCAGCAGACGGGACAGGGGATGATGCTGGTGATTGACCGATTGAAGGTGGCAAATGAGAAGGCGACCATCAATCGACTGGTGGATTCAGCGAATACGGCGCTGTATGAGGGAGATGGCAAGTGCATTTTGCGGTTTGAGGACGGGAAGGAATATGCTTTCTCGCTGAAATTTGAGGCGGATGGCATGGAGTTTGAGGAGCCGACCGACCAATTGTTTTCGTTCAACTCGCCCGTGGGTGCCTGTCCTGAATGCGAGGGATATGGCAAGATAATCGGCATTGACGAGAGTCTGGTCATTCCCGACCCTGAGTTGTCGGTGTATGACGGTTGTGTGGTGTGCTGGAAGGGAGAGAAGATGGGAGAATGGAAGAAGGAATTTGTGAGGAGGGCTGCCAAGTATGAGGATTTTCCCGTGTTCACCCCCTATAGCCAACTGACACAGCGACAGAAGGATGTGCTGTGGCATGGGGTGTATGAGGAGAATGAATGGGGCAACCATTCCATCTGCATAGACGAGTTCTTCCGTATGTTGCGAGAGAACCAGTACAAGATACAATACCGCGTGATGCTGGCTCGATACAGAGGCAAGACGGTGTGTCCGACCTGTCACGGAAGAAGGCTCAAGAAGGAGGCGGAGTATGTGAAGATTGGTGGCAAGAGCATCACCGACCTCTGCGAACTGTCGATTGACGAATTGCATGAGTTCTTCCGAACCCTGAAAGTGACGGAGCATGAAGCAAAGATTGCGAAACGGTTGTTGGTGGAAATCAAAAGCCGTCTGAAGTTCTTGATGGATGTGGGGCTGAGTTATCTGACGCTGTCACGACTGAGCAATTCTTTGTCTGGAGGCGAAAGTCAACGCATCAACTTAGCCACCAGTTTGGGTTCTGCGTTGGTGGGCAGCATGTACATTCTGGACGAGCCCAGCATCGGGTTACATTCGAGAGACACCCAACGGCTCATTCATGTATTGAGAGCCTTGCAGCAGTTAGGCAATACGGTTGTGGTCGTGGAGCATGACGAAGAAATCATGCGAGCAGCAGATTACATCATCGACATAGGTCCTGATGCTGGAAGATTGGGAGGAGAGATCATGTATGCAGGAAGCCCCCCAACCCCAGAAGGAGGAGATTTCAAGCAGCGTTCTCACACCATTGATTATCTGACAGGGAAGGAGAAGATTGCCATTCCAGAGAGTCGCCGTCCCTGGAACAATTATATCATGGTGAAGAATGCACGTGCCAACAATCTGAAAGGCATTGATGTGAAGTTCCCCTTGAATGTGATGACCTGTGTGACGGGAGTGTCGGGCAGTGGCAAGTCATCGCTGGTGCGAGACATCCTTTATCTCGCCATGAAACGTCACTTGGGAGAAAGTGCGGAGAAACCAGGTTTGTTCTCAGGCTTGGAAGGCGACGTGGACATGATCAAGCATGTGGACTTCGTGAACCAGAACCCAATCGGCACATCTTCACGTTCGAATCCTGTGACCTACATCGGTGCGTGGGATGAAATACGTAAACTACTTGCCAATCAGCAATTGTCCAAGCAAATGGGATATACACCTTCATATTTCTCATTCAATGCCGAAGGGGGACGATGCGAGGAATGTAAGGGAGAAGGAACGGTCACGGTGGAGATGCAGTTCATGAACGACTTGACGTTGGAATGTGAAGCCTGTCATGGCAAACGATTCAAGAGCGACATCTTGGAAGTGAGGTACCAGGGAGTGAATGCCTACGACATGATGGAAATGACCATCAATCAGGCCGTCGAGTTCTTCACCCAACATCAGCAGAAAAAGATTGTGGAGAAGATGAAGCCCCTGCAAGATGTGGGATTGGGTTATATCAAACTCGGACAGACTTCCTCCACTTTGTCGGGAGGAGAGAACCAACGCATCAAACTGGCGTATTACCTCAGTCAGGAGAAAGCAGAACCCACCCTCTTCATCTTTGACGAACCCACCACTGGTCTGCACTTCCACGACATCCAGAAATTGCTCAACGCCTTCAATGCCCTGATTGCTCGTGGGCACACGATCCTCATCATCGAGCACAACATGGACATCATCAAGTGTGCTGACCATATCATTGACCTGGGTCCTGAAGGTGGACAAGCTGGTGGAAATGTGGTCGTGACAGGCACACCAGAAGAGGTGGCAAAGTGCGCTTACAGCTATACGGGGCAATTCCTACAAGACAAAATGCTGTGATATTCCCTGCGAAAAAGGTATAAATAATAAATGATGTGGAAGTTTTTTTGCCAAATATTCTTTCACATCATTTATTTTACTTACCTTTGTACCCAAACAACACCCCCAAACGGGCTAACCTATGAAACAATACCTGACAATTATACTAACTTTTTGCTGTATGCTACCGCTGCATGCACAATCCTTTGAAGATTATTTCGAGGATGCAACACTGCGCCTCGACTATGTTTTTGCTGGCAATGTGAAGGAGCAACACATCTACCTGCAAGAGATGAAGAAGCAAGACAAATGGGCAGGCAGAAGGAATCGTCTGGCAGAAAAATTCCTGAACGGAAATGGTCAGCTGACCGTGAAAGACCACGACACACAGAAGGTCATCTATGTGTGGACATTCTCCACGCTATTTCAAGAATGGCTGCAGTATGATGAAGCCAAGAAGGTGGACAAGGCCTTTGAAACATCGTATAACATTCCTTTTCCCAAGAAGCCGATTGATGTGACCATCACACTGACCAACAACCATCGGGCAGTAACCACTGAAATGACTCATACCGTTGATCCTAAAGACATGCTCATTCGAAAGATTGGTGACAATGGGATTCCTTTCCATTATGTGTGGAAAGGACAAAAGAGCACAACAGAAATGGGGCAACCTAATCAAGATGAGCCACGTAGCGGAAAGGGACGTAACTATATAGCTACAGCGTACGATCCCTTCAATGGTGTCAACATCACCGAATGTGTTGACCTCGCCATCGTGGCAGAAGGATACACGGAAGCACAAATGGGTAAGTTCTATCACGACTGCGACAGAGTCGTAGATGCCTTGTTTGCAAGAGAGCCTTTCAAGTCGCTGAAGAACAGGTTCAATGTGGTGGCTGTTGCTGCACCTTCCCAAGAAGGAGGTCCCAGCGTACCCCACAATGGGGTTTGGCACACGACTCCAGCTGGTAGCCACTACGACACATTCTACACAGACCGCTACCTGATGACACAAGAGATGCACAAGATTTACGACTTGTTGTCGGGTGTACCGTTTGAGCACATCCTGGTGATGGTCAACTCTGACACGTACGGAGGTGGTGGCATCTATAATCAGGTGACGTGCTTCACCAGCGACCACCCGACCTTCAAAGAAGTGCTTGTGCATGAATTCGGACACAGCTATGGAGGTTTGGGTGATGAATATGCTTACGACGATATGGACTCCGAGTGGTATCCTGCTGATACGGAACCTTGGGAACCCAACATCACCACCCTCAAGGATTTCGATTCGAAATGGGCAGACATGATGCCTAAGAAACAACCCATCCCCACCCCACTCGATCCAAAAATTCCAGACTATAAGCTTGTGAACAAGAATGATGCCAAAGCGATGGAGGCGCTGAACAAAGCCACCCAAGTGGTGGGCGTGTTTGAAGGTGCTGGCTACCAGAGCAAAGGCTGCTATCGTCCAGCACAGGAGTGTCGTATGAAGATCAATGAAGTAGAAGATTTCTGTCCTGTATGCACAAGAGCCATCCAGCGTATCACAGATTTCTATACAGCACAATAAGTAACAAACTTAATACCTCTATATAACTATGAAACTTAGAAAAATTTCAATTGCATTGTCCATCCTCGTGGCGCTGTCAGCCCAAGCCGTGAACACAAAACAAACCGTATCTCAGGTTTCCGATGCTGTAAAACTGACCACTGACATTGACTACATCGTGTCAAGCACCACTCCTTTCGCCACAACCGGCAGTGTGGACATCGCCAACACAGAACATGCTGTAGTCATCATCTCTAGCATCAAACCCAGCAAAGTCATTAGCACCTGGCTAAAGTATATCTACATCAACGGAGAAAAAGCCGTCAATGGTCAAAACTGCCAGGTAAAGATGTATGGCAGAGGAACCATTGTCTTTCCCTACGACAAAAACATCCAGCCGCTGACATGCTACACAGAAAAGAATTTTGAAGGAGAAGCGTGTAGCAACTACTCAGAGGGAAGCGTAGGCGGCTACATGAAGACATTGACAGATCCTCTTCTCAACAACAAGATACGCTCCTTCAAGTTGAAACGTGGCTATATGGTAACTTTTGCCATCGGTACAGGAGGTTGGGGCTACAGCCGCTGCTTTATAGCTGACCAGGAAGACCTTGAGATGAAAAGCCTACCCAACATCCTCGACCAAAAAATATCCTCTTACCGCATCTTCAAGTGGGTGAACGCTCACAAAGCAGGTTTAGCCAGCAATGGTGACTACAATGCCAACCAAGCTCTCAACACATCATGGTGCTACGATTGGGCGCAGGGTAACGAAAGTAACATGCCAGACACAGAATGGGTACCAAACCACATCTACGAAGACTGGCCATCGTCGTCCACTTGCGGAAGTGTAACCGCCTCATGCCACATGAAAACCAACAACGAACCAGGAAACTCGGCTGATGACCATCCGCAGGACGTAGAAACCGTACTCGCTAATTGGCAAAACCTCATGCGCACAGGTATGCGTCTCTGCTCTGAATCCTCTCATGACGGTTCGATGAACCACCTGAAGCAATTCATAGAGGCCATCGATGCCCGTGGTTGGCGCTGCGACATTCTTGACCTTCATTGCTACTGGGATGGTGGATTCGATAATCTGAACTGGTACAGCGACCACTATGGCAACGGTCGTCCAATCTGGATTTCAGAATGGATATGGGGAGCATCATGGAACAGAAACGGAGCATTTGGTGATGGAGTGACCAACGAGCGCATTGTGGAGAGGACGAAAGAAATTCTGAATACTCTCAATGCAAACAGCCGTGTAGAGCGTTACGCTTATTGGAACAGCGAAAGCAAAGCTCACATCTACGAAAGTGGTCTCACAGAACTCGGCAAATACTACGCAACGATGGATGTCGGGTTGGGATTCAACGCTGCCAATCAATACATTCCCAGAGAGACCCCAATAGAAGATTTGGAAGAACTCACTGCCGAATATGATAAAAAGAAGGGAACTATTACTTTGACATGGTCTGACCCCAACTGCGATCTGATGAACAGTATTTCTTTGCAATGTCAACGTCCAGGCACTAGTCGATTTTCCACCATCGCTGACATCACCCCGAAGGATAAATCATCCGAAAATGGAGTCACATACTCTTACACAGTCACTGTGGATGAGCCCGGCGTTTACCTTTTCCGTGTTCGTGCCACTTCATACAACAGCGTCACGAAGGAGAGCAACGAAGCAACGGTTGACGTGGCACCTGCACAAGGAACCAACCAATATCAATATGGTACGGTCACCATCTCATCCACAGAGGAGAGCAACATTAACTACTCCACAACTCTGGATGTGGAGAAAGCCACCAGCATTTGTATGTTCATGGGTTCCTTAACCAATAAGAACTCTGCCTTCCGTGCAGGAAACTTCATCGCCAACAACTATTCAAAGAACTATTTCTCTTGCCAGATGCTCCCTTGGAAAGACAACACGGGTTCCATCAGCTCCAACGAAGAGATTACATTTTTGGCACTTCCTATGGGCAATTATAAATATGGTGACTTGGATTGTGAAGTGGGAACGGTTAAATCCCAAACTCCCCAAACAGACAATTGGACAGAGGTGACGGAGGTGACCTTTACACAACCTTTCCCAGAGGGTGTGACGCCTGTTGTCCTGACAGAGATCCGCAAGCCAACGGCTTCGAATGCAGTCTATAGCACAAGAGTGTTCGACATCACCAATACAGGATTCAAATTCATCATCTATCCTGAAGAATCTGCCGGTGTAAAAGTGTCTCGTGCCCAAACTGTCTGTTATCTTGCCATCACGCCTGGTATGGGTTTTATGGATGAAGAAAATGGACTGCTCATCGCTGCGGGTAACGGCACTGACGAAGATATTTATGGTATCACGGCACAATCGAACGCTTTGTATGCACCTGTTTATGATGAAGCCAGCAGTTCCACAAAAATGGAACAGCTTTACCTCTATCAGCCAACCATCCTGACAGCGCTGCAAACCAACAATTTCCCAGCTGTCTGCATGTTGCGTCGCACCAACATAACGACAAAGGCGGATGACATCACATGGACGACTGGCGTGAAGATTAAGCGTATCGTTGACCGTGATTTGATAGTGGATGGCAACACAATCACCAAGAATACCACAGAGGAGCCCTATCGAGACAAGGTAGGTTGGGTGGCACTTGCGACCTATAAGGAAGGTGGCTCTGCACCAACAGCCATTAAAGCAGTACGTTCCATCAAACCACGTATCGTAAATGGTCGCGTTTATGTGGATGGTGCTACTTCATTCAGCATCTATAGCATCACAGGAGCACCATTAGCATCAGACACCGTACTTTCACCTGGCATCTATGTGATCAAAGCAAACGGAAATTCTATCAAGCTACTGGTCAAATAAAAGCAACAATATGGCAACACCACATATATCAGCAGAAAAAGGCGCATTCGCCAAAACAGTGCTTATGCCTGGCGACCCTTTGAGG
>JAGAAZ010000138.1 GCA_017614895.1 Bacteroidaceae bacterium
AACTTTGTCCTCGGTAAACATTAGCGATATTCTTTAGTAATACTTGTTTGTTTGCAGCTACAAAGTTACTAAAAATATCGCTAATTACCTAATAATAAGGCATTTATTTTGCAATTATTTTCGTCGAACTCACGTTAATTACGAATATGATTGCAGGGAAGAACTAAACTTCTTGCAAGAAGAATGTGGCACTCACACACAACTATCACATGCATCCAATATCTGTACAAAGTCAGGTAAAGGAGTGAAAGCAAAAGAAAAAAGGGCTTTAGAAAACGTTATTCCCATCTATGCAGAATATTTGGGAAACCAAAAAGAACTAAAAGGATACTCGAACGATGTTATAAAAGAACGAGTAAGGTTACTCAATGAATATTATCGAGATTACAACCATTTGCAATTAGATAGTGTATTTAGCTCTCAAGGCAAGTTCCGTTCTACCATTCTGGAAGAGTTTATGTATATTCTCTTTAGAGATTATGTGGCAAATTTGAAACGCAAATACAAAGATGCTGACAACCTCATACAAGGTGGTGCGGCAAAAGCATATACAAATTTATATTTTACAGCATCAGGCATTGAAAACTTCGTGAAAGAGCCTAATGTGGAGATAAATGTAAAAGACCAAGACTTTGCCATATACAGAAAGGTCGAGTTGAGTATTGATGGCAAAAGTAAAGAGATTAAAGTTCCTATTGTTGCCGTCGAAAACAAGACATATCTTGACAAAACCATGCTTGAAGGTGTGATAGCTACAGCTGAAAAACTGAAGTCAGGGAATCCTTATACACGTTTTGTGGTTGTCTCGGAAAACTATGACGTAGACTTAAAAGTCGACCCTATTTATTCTCGTATTGACCAAATATACGTACTTCGGAAGTCTAAAAGGAAAGAGTATTTCTCTCCTATAGACGCTGATGTCGTCATTCGCTTTTTCAATGAAACCAAACAGCACATTGAGCGTCCGTGGTCAAACATTGAAGCGAAAATGAGAGAAGAAGGAGTTATCATGTAAAAATAACGTATAGCTATATTAAAGAATCAGACACAAAGGGACAGGTTATTTGATACACTCCAAATGGAATATAATCAAGTGTCCTCGTCGTTAACTAAAAAGACTTATCAATATTATCAAGCCAACACTTCTTCTGCTACCATACTTGGAAATGCTTCCTGTTCATCATAGATGAGGTTGATGCCAAGGGCATCTTCCAATTTGGAAAGTATGTCAAGCGACATGTTCTCTTTGCCTTTCAGTATTTTTGAGACATATTGCTGGGTGCAGTTCATGCGTTCTGCGAGAGCCTTTTGAGTAAGGTTCTCTTGCTTCATTTGCAACAACACCTTGACTGCAATCTTTTGTGAATGTTGCAGCCACGACCAATTATCACGTCTCCACTCTGCCTCCTCACGCCATGTGGATGGCGTCTGACTCTGGTGAGCTTCGAGAAATTCACGTGTCTTCTTTTTCATAAGAGGTTCCTCCTTTCCTTTTATTGTAACAATGACAGGAAATCCACAAATCCGTCAGCATCAATAGCCTGATTATTGATCAGAAATTTACGCACCTGCTCCATCTTGTTCAGTTCCTTGAGTGTATGTTCACGTTCCTGCATCGTACGTGTCAACTTGATCGCTCCACCGGATCGCTCCATTGTGCAAAAAGCGTTTGCAAGGCATTGTCCGCTATCCCTTCATAACGTACAGCCCAGAGGGTATTATTATCTAAAATCTTGTCGAATGTCATGCTTTATATGTTATATTTTTTACAAAGATACAAAGTTTTCACGATAAACAACAACTGACAGTTGTATTGATTTGATAGATTTCGACTATATAATTGAAAAAGAAAGGGGAACAGTGCCCATTTGCCACCTCTACATTACATCTTCAGTACGCATTTCCTTCATCCTAGGCTCGTACCACTCTCGTCCAAACAAGCCCCTGGAACAAGGTAGTAGCAGCCTAGGAGCTGGGTAGAACGAGGGATCACCCTTGGATATTCCTATGATATCCCTACCATTGCCGAATGATATTCCTACGATATCCAACAATAAGACAATACTCCTTACATTGGGAAAATGTATATCAGGGACGTGGCGTTTGATTCAACGTAAAAAATGAAGACAAGCTGGGGGCGCGAATCGCAACGTCAGGTCATGTCTATATTCGAAGATGGCGAAGAAAAAGGGGGAGCCATTTTGTCCACCCCTATAGGAAAACAAAGAACAACCTTTGTCCAAACACTCTATTAATTCAACATAGAAACCTAAGTTATTAACCGAGTTGCCTTTCAAAAGTGGCAGCATCTACGATACGACAAGTGGCTACTTCTTTCAGCACCAATAAATCTTGGTCACCTGTAACCAGATAATGAGCATGGGCTTCTATAGCTAATGCCAGCAAATAATCATCGGCTTCGTCTCTGCAAAGCTTTACATTCTGAGTAGGTTCGAATCTCTCACCAATAATCTGCATAAACTCCATGAGAGATTCCACTTCTTCTGTAGGAAAGTATTTGATAAACTTAGGTCGTGCTGTGACTTCACGGATCTCAGCAAGCAAATCATCGCAAATGACCAATTGAATGCGTTCATCGCTCAACAAGTCAACAAGCCGAGAAAGCCTTCTGCCAATTAGAAAGCTAATCCAGCAATTGGTGTCCACAATAACACGAAGTTTAGGCTTTCTTGGCATAACGCTCACGTCTTACAGCCTTTACTTCGGCCAGGATATCTTCCTCGGAAATTTCATCGGTTCGGAATGTGTCAAGGAAGTAGTTCAATTCCTTACGGATGTTTTGACGTGTCAAAGCCTTGCCTATCCGCAATTGGGAACGTACAGGCATCTGCTGAAGCAATAGCAGCATCTGGTTGTAACTGATGTCAATTGTTGCGTTCATCTTAATATAAGATTAAATTCGATGGCAAAGGTAGGCATTATTTTTTAATCCAACCAAGTTTTTATAATAATAAATCTTAAAAAGGCAAGCCATTTTCTGGGTGCTTGTCTATTTTTAACGGATTTTTCCGTACCTTTGCCGACCGAAAGCAGCCGGACGGTCTGTCGCTGGCGACTCTACGGAGTCGAAAGAGGAAAGTCCGGGCAGCATAGGGCATCCCACTTCCTAATGTAGAAGCAGTCCGCGAGGGTTGAGTAATGCAGAAGAAAATAACAACAGCTTCGGCTGAAATGGTGAGAAGGTGAGGTAAGAGCTCACCAGCGGCATGGTGACATGTCGGCTGTGCATCTTGGGAGCTGCAAGTTCATGTAAACCACCCGACAGAGGGTAGCCCGCCCGAGTTGACGAAGGTCTGAGCAGCAATGCAACAGGGCCGGGGCTCATACGGTGGAGGGTAGAACGCTTGAGCCATGAGGTGACTCATGGAGTAGATAAATGACAGACACATGTCTTAATTGAAAATTGAAAATTGAAAGTTGAAAAATTGGAAATTAGAAATTGACAATTGGCATGAACAGAACCCGGCTTATAGCCCGACTGCTTTCTTTTTTTGTGATAAAGTATGTTAAACAATAAATACGGATATTAAACTTTGCAAGTTTAACGAGTTCTAAAACTCGGATAACATCAACAGACAAACAATGAATAGAAAACACTTATTGGCTACCCTATCCATCCTGCTGACTGGCACTGCGGCATGGGGGCAAAAAGTCTGGACGCTGCAAGAATGCCTGGATTATGCCCTTGCCAACAACATCCAGTTGCAGCAGAAAAGGATAACGGCAGCTTCTGACCATGAGGATGTGTTGCAGAGTCAGGCAGCATTGTTCCCCTCTGTGTCGTTCAGCACCAACCAAAATGCTTCGTGGCGACCTTTCGCCGAGACAACCATTAACCTTTCTGGTGGAACGATGACCACCAACCGAAACTCGGTTTCGTACAATGGTTCCTATGGCATCAATGCCAACTGGACGGTGTGGAACGGCAATCGCAACATAAACACCATCAAGCAGAACAAGTTGACGGAGAAGATGGCTGAGTTGGGCATCGAACAACAGGCCAACAGCATTCAGGAGCAGATTGCGCAGCTGTATGTACAGATTCTGTATGAAACAGAGGCTGTGAAAGTGTGCAGAGAAATCATCAAGTCGAGCATGATGCAGCGTGATCGTGCCAAGACGATGGTGGAGGTGGGACACCTTGCCCGTGTTGACCTCGTGCAGTTGGAGGCACAGGTGAGCCAAGATCAGTATTCGTTGGTGCAGGCTCAGTCACAATTGGCCAACTACAAACTGCAACTGAAGCAACTTCTGGAGATTCACGACGATGAGGGTTTCGAGATTGCTGTTCCAGAAGTGAGCGATGCACAGGTGTTGTCAGTACTTCCCAACGAGCAGGCTGTCTATAACGCAGCTCTCGAAAGCCGTCCTGAAATTCAGTCGAGCAAATTGAGCATCGAATCTTCTGAAATCGCCATTCAGACAGCTCGTGCAGGATATAAGCCCACCGTTTCAATGACGGCTGGCATCGGTTCGAACAACTCATCGGGTCAGCACACAGATTTCTTCAAACAGGTAAAGACCAACATGAACAATTCGTTGGGTCTTTCTGTGTCTGTACCAATATTGGATAATCATCAGGCTCGCACCAACATCCGCAAAGCAAAGTACGCTTTGCAAACCAGCGAACTGAATCTGCAAGAACAACAGAAGCAACTCTACTCCACCATTGAAAACTATTGGTTGAACGCCACCACATCTCAACAGCAGTTCATCTCCGCCAGAAACAACGTGAAGAGCATGCAGGAGAGCTATGATCTGGTCAGCGAACAGTTTAACCTCGGACTTAAGAACATCGTAGAGCTGACTACTGGTAAGAACAACCTGCTGCAGGCCGAACAACAACTGCTGCAAACCAAATACACCGCATTGCTGAACAGCGCCATGCTGAATTTCTATGCAGGAGAAAGCATTAAATTTTAAGAGACTTCAATTATTCAATTTTTCAATTCTTCAATTCTAAAAGATAATGAAAACAAGCAATATATTCGCAACGCTCATCATTGCAACCACCCTCGCTGCATGTAGCGAAGGGACAAAGGTGGAGTACTCCACTGCTCCTGTAGAGAAGCAGAACATCAGCACCAGCATCACTGCCACGGGTACGATTGAACCTGTGACAGAGGTAGAAGTAGGTACACAGGTGTCTGGTATCATCGACCGCATCTATGTGGACTACAATTCTGAGGTGCATCGTGGTCAGGTCATTGCTGAACTCGACAAGACCAACCTCCTCTCCAAACTGGCATCAGCACAGAGCAATCTTTCTAATGCACAGTCTTCACTCAACTATCAATCAGCTAATTATAAGCGCTACAAAACCCTCTACGAAAAGGGACTTGTATCTGCCAACGACTACGAGAATGCCAAACTGAGTTACGAGCAGGCTGTACAGCAAGTGAGAGTGCAGCAGCAGAATGTGACCGAGGCACAAACCAACCTTGGCTATGCTACCATCACATCGCCTATTGATGGCGTGGTGCTCTCCAAGGAAGTGGAAGAAGGACAGACGGTGGCTTCTGCTATGACCACCCCTACCCTGTTCATCATCGCTCAGGACTTGACCGACATGCGTGTGATTGCTGACATTGACGAGGCTGATATTGGTGGTGTGAAGGAAGGTCAGCGTGTTACCTTCACTGTGGATGCATTCCCAGACGACATCTTCGAGGGTGCTGTCACTCAGGTGCGCCAACAGGCCACAACAGAAAGCAACGTGGTCACCTACGAAGTAGTCATCTCTGCTCCTAACGACCAACTGAAGCTGAAGCCAGGACTCACAGCCAATGTGACGATCTATACATTAGAGAAGAATGGCGTGTTGGCAGTTCCAGCAAGAGCATTGCGTTTCACTCCTAACGAGGCTCTCTTGCAGGAAGGCGAGACTGTGGAAGACGTGCAGGCTCCTTTCAAGGTGTGGACCAAGGAAGGCAATGTCTTCAAGGCACATAAAGTGGAAGTCGGCACCAGCAATGGTCTGCTCACAGAAATTGTTTCAGGCGTGAAGGCTGGTACTGAGGTGCTCACCGATTTTGAAATCATCGGTGGTAAGGAAGAAGAGACTACAGAGAATACTACTTCTAATCCATTCATGCCTCGTCCACGTGGCGGTAATAGAAACCGTACTGGTGCAGCTGGGGCTGGTGGTGCTGGTGCAAATGGTGCTGGTGGTGCTGGTGCTTCAGGCGGTAATGCTGGTGGCTTCGGTGGTGGTAACAGACCCAGTGGCAATTTCTCCAGATAATCAACAACAGAAAGATAAAAGATGAACGAACAGAAAGAAAATCGTAAAGTTGTCATCGAACTCGACAACGTGAAGCGCTACTTTCAGGTCGGCTCTGAGACCGTGAAAGCCCTGCGTGGTGTCAGCTTCAAGATTTACGAAGGCGAGTTCGTGACCATACAAGGAACCTCTGGTTCGGGTAAATCAACCTTGCTGAATCAGCTGGGATGCCTCGATACGCCCACCTCTGGCGAATATTATCTGGATGGTACTCCTGTCCGCAAGATGTCCAAGAACCAACGTGCCAAACTGCGCAACAGGAAGATTGGTTTCGTATTCCAGAACTATAACCTCTTGGCAAAAACCACAGCTGTGGAGAACGTGGAGTTGCCACTGATGTATAATAATAAGTATTCAGCCAAGCAACGTCGCGAAGCAGCTATCAAGGCCTTGCAGGAAGTGGGACTGGGTGACCGTCTCGACCACAAGAGCAACCAGATGTCGGGTGGTCAGATGCAGCGTGTCGCCATTGCCCGTGCTTTAGTCAACAACCCTGCCGTACTCTTGGCTGACGAGGCAACAGGTAACCTCGACACCCGCACTTCTTTCGAGATGCTGGTGCTCTTCCAGAAACTCCATCAGGAGGGACACACCATCATCTTCGTGACCCACAACCCTGAAATCGCCACCTTCGCCTCACGCAACATCAACCTGCGTGACGGCAAGATTCGCGAGGATACCATCAACCCCAACATCAAGTCGGCAGCTGAAGCTCTTGCAGCCCTGCCCAAACCACAAGACGACTAACCAGCCCACGCGCTGGGCGTATGTCCTAAAACTTAGAAAATTCCATGAATATATTAAACTTATTCAAGGTCAGCATCAACGCTGTGGCGAACAACAAGATGCGTTCGTTCCTCTCCATGCTCGGTATCATCATCGGTGTGGCAGCTGTCATCATCATGATGTCTATCGGACAGGGCTCAAAAGAGAGCATCCGTAAGGAACTCTCTACGATGGGCACCAACCTGCTCACCATCCGTCCTGGAGCCGATATGCGTGGTGGTGTGCGTCAAGACCCATCTGCCATGCAGACCCTCAAAATGGCTGACTACCAGCGCATTGTTGATGAGAAGAAATTCGTCAGCTATGTGTCTCCTGAGGTAACATCCGCAGGACAGGTCATCTATGGAAATAATAATACAAACGCCACCATCTATGGCGAATCGACGGAATACCTTGACATCAAGCAATGGGGTTTGGAAGAGGGTGTCAACTTCACGGAGGAAGATATCCGCAAGGCATCTAAGGTTTGTATAGTTGGTACCACTATTGTCAAGGAACTTTTTGGCGAAGGCAGGGAAAAGGAGGCCATCGGCAAGAACATCCGTTTCAAGTCCATTCCTCTGCGCATCGTAGGTGTGCTGGAGAGCAAAGGTTATAACTCATGGGGTATGGACCAGGACAATGTCATCATTGCGCCTTACACCTGTGTGATGAAACGTATCGCTGCACAGACCTACTTCTCTTCCATCGTCTGCTCTGCACTCACAGAGGAACTTTCTGATGCAGCCATTGAGGAACTCACCCAAATTCTGCGCAGTAACCACAAGCTCAAAGCTGAAGCTGTGGATGACTTCACCATCCGTTCACAGGCAGAGATGATGGAAACCATGTCCTCCACAATGGACACCGTCACCGTCATCCTCGTTGTGGCAGCGGCATTCTCATTACTCGTGGCTGGTATTGGCATCATGAACATCATGCTGGTCTCTGTCACAGAACGTACCAAGGAAATTGGTTTGCGTATGGCAGTAGGTGCAACAGGTTTAGTGATCTCGCTCCAGTTCCTGATTGAGTCTGTGCTCATTTCTCTCACAGGCGGATTATTAGGGGTGGTCTTAGGCTGTTTGGCGGGACAATTTGTTGTCCCGTTGATGGGTATGCCATCCAGTATCCCTGCTTGGTCCATCTACGTGTCCTTCGCTGTCTGCACCATCATCGGCGTCATCTTTGGATACATCCCTGCCCGTAAAGCAGCCAACATGGATCCAATCGAAGCCATCAGACACGAATAGTTGAGAGTTGACAGTTGATAGTTGAGAATTTAAGGTATATGAAAATTATAAGATTATTAAGCTTTCTGTGTTTTCTGTGCTTTCTGTGTGAGACAACCCACGCACAGTCGCTGAAAGATCTCTTTCTCAAGATGCCGCAAGAGGTGTGTCCTGTCCTGTCTGAGTACAATCGTTTGGAGATTGTGGACAACCAAAAGAACGATAAGACGATGCAGACACGCAACCTCTTCCGCACTTTCTCCGAGATGAAGGAATTGACGGATGACTATGCGCATCTGGTCATTTCCAAAAACTCCGAGAAAGAGTTTAAGATGCTGACCAAGAATGATGGCACGCGCATCATCATGGTCATCAGTACCGTCTTATGTGATGGCACCCCTGATTCCTTCGTCGCTTTCTACTCTACCGACTGGAAGCCTCTACGCACACTTGACTACTATACCCTCCCCCCTATCGACAACTTCCGAAAAGTCACCATTGACAAGGCAACGGACCAACTGACTGTGACCACTACCAATGCACCTCTCCTGCTCAGTAATAAAGACAACAATCAGCCCCAAAAGCCTTACACCTTGACCAACACCTTCCGATGGTCAACAGAGGAAAGTCGATTTATCCTGAACGATTAACAGGCAACAGATAGCATAAATGAAAAACGCCCCGCAAATGCAGGGCGTTTCTTTTTGTTTAAAATCCTATCGAATGAAGAGTAGTTCACGGTACTTAGGAAGTGGCCATGCTTCATCATCAACAATCGTTTCGAGTTTATCGACGTGATAGCGGATCTCCTCCAAAAGAGGCGCTACGGTATCATGATAGGCAATCGCTTTCTCACGTTCAGACTCAATGCGATTTGCCACCTTACGGGCTTCGACCATCTTTTCCACATTTTCCACGATGAAACTTTCGTGGTCGGAAATGAGTTCGATAAGGTGAAGGTTCTCCTTGGAAATCTTCTGCGTCTTATCAGCAGGGAAGATGTCACGAACCTTATGTACATTATCAATGAGCACAGACTGGTAGCGCGTCACCACTGGGATGATGTGATTGAGACAGAGGTCACCAAAGATGCGTGACTCAATCTGTATCTTCTTCGTATAAGTCTCCCACTTGATTTCGTTGCGAGCCTCCAGTTCGAAACGAGTCATCACGTTCGTCTTCTCAAACATCTTGACAGATTCTTCCTTCAAATAGTTGTCAAACACGATAGGAGCAGATGTCTCGCAGTCCAAACCACGCTTGGCAGCTTCTTCCTTCCATTCCTCACTGTATCCATTACCATTGAAAATGATAGGCTTGATATGCTTGATGTCTTCACGCACCACCTTCAAGATGGCAGCTTCCTTCGCCTCACCTTTCTCGATGAGGGCATCCACACGAGTCTTGAAATCCATCAGGGCTTCAGCCACTGCCGAGTTGAGCATCAGCATCGCGGAAGCGCAGTTGGCTTCACTACCGACAGCACGGAACTCAAAACGATTTCCTGTGAAAGCGAACGGACTCGTTCTGTTGCGGTCAGTATTGTCGATGAGCAGTTCAGGAATGGATGGAAGATCCAGTTTGAATGCTTTCTTTCCAGCCATCGAGAGGTTATCATCGTCAGCCTTCTCCACATGTTCGAGCAGGTCTGTCACCGTCTTGCCCAAGAAGGAAGAAATGATGGCAGGAGGCGCCTCATTGGCACCCAAACGATGTGCGTTGGTCGCACTCATGATAGAAGCCTTCAGGAGTCCATTATGGTCATACACAGCCTTCAACGTCTCGACAATGAACGTGACGAAACGCAGGTTGTCCATCGGAGTCTTGCCTGGTGCATGGAGCAAAACACCCGTGTCGGTAGCCAGCGACCAGTTCTCATGCTTACCCGAACCGTTCACACCCTTGAAGGGTTTCTCATGCAACAGGCAACGGAAACCGTGCTTACGTGCCACACGCTTCATGATCGCCATCATCAGCATGTTGTGGTCCACAGCCAGATTCGTCTCTTCAAAAATTGGTGCCAACTCAAACTGATTGGGAGCCACCTCGTTATGGCGTGTCTTGCAAGGAATACCCAGTTGCAAAGCCTGAATCTCGATGTCCTTCATGAACTCCTCCACACGGGCAGGGATGGAACCGAAGTAGTGGTCATCCATCTGCTGATTCTTGGCAGAGTCATGTCCCATCAACGTGCGACCTGTCATCACGAGGTCAGGACGTGCAGCGAAGAGTGACTCATCCACCAGGAAGTACTCCTGTTCCCAACCAAGGTTGGAAATCACCTTCTTCACGTCGGGATAGAAATATTGAGCGACAGCCGTTGCAGCTTTATCCACTGCATGAAGCGCCTTCTTGAGTGGCACTTTATAGTCAAGCGCTTCCCCTGTATAGGAGATGAAAATCGTAGGAATCAACAATGTGTCGCCAATGATGAAGACAGGCGATGTAGGATCCCAAGCCGAATAACCACGTGCCTCGAAGGTGGAACGGATACCACCAGATGGGAACGAACTGGCATCAGGTTCCTGCTGCACAAGGAGTTTGCCTTCAAACTCTTCCACCATACCACCCTTTCCATCGTGCTCCACAAAGCCATCATGCTTCTGAGCCGTACCTTCAGTCAAGGGTTGGAACCAGTGCGTATAATGTGTGACTCCATTCTCAATCGCCCATTTCTTGATGCCCTGAGCCACCTCATCAGCGATAGCACGGTCAAATGGTGCACCATTATCAATCACGTCACACATCTTCTCATACACCTCCGTGGGCAGATACTTAGCCATCTTCTGCCTATTGAAGACATACTTGCCAAAATACTCACTCGGACGTTCCGCTAGTTGCTCCACATACACAGGAGCACGTTTGAACGCCTCATCTACCACTTTGAATCTAAGTCTTGCAGCCATAAATTGATGTCTTTTTTGCTATTTGGCTGCAAAGTTATAACTTTTTAACCAAAAAACATTGCTAATTCTTCATTTATTCCCTATCTTTGTGCCGAATTTATATAAACACCAAATTGTATATACATTATCTAACTAAATAAAACCAAAAGCGCATGAAGAAACTATTACTCATTGCAGCTCTTGCACTTGGTTGCATGAGCGCATCTGCTCAGCAGACACTGACACTGAGCACTTACAAAGGAACAGACTTGGCAAAGTATGACGGTCAAACGGTAAACGTGTCTGTCAGTCGTTATCTCTTCAAGGGATGGAACACCATTTCTTTCCCCTTCGCCATGACCAAAGATCAAGTGAACGAAGCATTCGGCAGCGACTGCAAGCTGGAAAAATTCGTGGGCGTAGAGAACGATGGCGTATATGTGAAGCTCAACTTCCAAGACTGCAAGGATGAAGGCATTCAAGCCAACACCCCTTACATCCTCTTCTACACAGGCGAGAACGAGAGCAAGCAAATCAAGCTGGAGAACGTGCTCATCGAGGCAGGTGGTTCATCCATAGCCTTCACAGTTGCAGGCACTGGCGAAACTGTGACAATGACAGGTGTTGATCATGAGTTGTCTCCTGCAGGAAGATTTGGCATCCTTGCTAAGGACAACTTTGAAGCTTCCTTCGTCAATACAGATGCTGTAGCCAGCAATTTCTATGCCACCCGTTGCTACGTGGAGGTGTCCAGCGGCAACTCTACGCAGTTGAAGACTAATCACCTCGCAGCAAACGAAGTGACGAGCATCAAGTCTGTTGCCCAGGCAAACGACAAGGTGGAAGTATTCAATCTTTCAGGTATCAAGGTGGCTGACAGCATCGAAGGTCTCGAGCCTGGCATCTATGTCATTAACGGCAAGACTGTGGCAGTAAAATAAGCCACAAAACGACAAAATAACATAAAAAAGGGAGAATTTTCGTTTCAGCAACGATTTTTCTCCTTTTTTATTTGTCAGTTTGAAAGGAAAGCATTTACTTTGCAGTCGAATTCAGTTTAGAAGGTTGAACGAATTTCAAATCATAGAGACAATGACAAAGAAGTTTAACGCATACTGGTGGTGGCGCAGCTTGGGATTCAAAAAATCGTAAGTCCATTGGTCGTACCCCTATGCAACACAACTACAAGCATAGCAAAACAAAGAGCCTGTCGTACTTACGATAGGCTCTTTTTAGTTGACATAATAAATTCAAAACAATAATATATGACGTATCAAGTAAATGACGAAGGCTTCTACGGACAGTTCGGAGGAGCTTACATTCCAGAGATTCTCTACAAGACGGTGGAGGATTTGAAAAAGGCTTACCTGCCCATCTTGGAAAGCGAGGAATTCAAGCAGGAGTATCATGCCTTGCTGAAGGACTATGTGGGTCGTCCTTCCCCACTCTACTTTGCCAAGCGCATGAGTGAGAAGTATGGTTGCCAGCTCTATCTGAAGCGTGAAGACCTGAACCATACGGGTGCGCACAAGATCAACAATGCACTGGGTCAGATTCTTCTGGCCAAGAAGTTGGGTAAGAAGCGCATCATTGCCGAGACAGGAGCTGGTCAGCATGGTGTGGCAACAGCTACGGCTTGTGCGCTGATGGACATGCCCTGCACGGTATATCAGGGTGCACTGGATGTTCAGCGTCAGCACGTGAATGTGGAACGCATGAAAATGTTGGGCGCGACAGTTGTTCCTGTGAAGAGTGGCAACAAGACTTTGAAGGATGCCACCAACGAGGCGATTCGCGACTGGTGCTGTCACCCTGCCGACACATTCTATATTATAGGTAGTACGGTGGGGCCTCATCCTTACCCCGATATGGTGGCAAGGCTTCAGTCGGTCATCTCAGAGGAAATTAAGTGGCAGTTACAGGAAAAGATTGGTCGTGACTATCCCGATTACCTGATGGCATGTGTGGGAGGAGGAAGCAACGCTGCTGGCACGATCTACCACTATCTTGACGATGAGCGTGTGAAGATTATCCTCGGCGAAGCTGGAGGTCATGGAATTGATTCAGGCGAAACTGCTGCCAGCATGCAGGTGGGCACAGTGGGCATCCTGCACGGAAGCCGCATCAAGCTCATGCAGACAGAGGATGGTCAGATTATCGAACCTTACTCCATCTCAGCAGGTCTCGACTATCCTGGCACAGGTCCAATCCATTGCAACCTCTACGAGACGGGACGTGCTCAGGTGCTCCCAGCCAACGATGACGAAGCGCTCGCCGCAGCCTTCGAACTGACGCGCATGGAGGGCATCATTCCAGCCCTCGAAAGTGCGCACGCTCTGGCTTTGCTCCCCAAAGTGAAAGACCAGTTCACCAAGGACACTGTGGTTGTACTGACTGTCAGCGGACGAGGCGACAAAGATCTGGACACTTATCTCAAACATCAATCAGAAATCAAACTCAACTAATATGTTTACTTATCATACAGCATCTAAAAAGATTCTCGGCGATCTGAACACACCTGTCAGCGTGTATCTGCGGGTTCGCGATGCCTACCCACAGAGTGCATTGATGGAGAGTTCAGACTATCACGACGGGAAGAACAGCCGCTCATTCATCTGCGTACATCCTATCGCCAGTGTGTCTGTTGAACATGGTGTGGGCGTGATGAAATTCCCGAATGGCAGCGAGACACGCAAACCCATCACAGACGAATACGACACGGCACAACTGATCAATGAATTTCTCCAAAGCTTCTGTATCGAGGGCAAGGACAAGAGCGACTGCGGCATCTTTGGCTACACCACCTTCAACGCTGTTCGCTACTTTGAGCACATCGACGTGAAAGACGAGACACAAGACAAAAACGATGCACCCGACCTCGAATATATCCTCTATAAGGACTACATTGTGTTCGACCACTTCAAGAACGAGTTGAAACTGATTGAATTGCTCGAAGAAGGTGAGGAAGATGACCTCAACCAGCTGGAGCACGACGTGAACAACCGTCCTTATCAGAAGTATGGCTTCAAGCCTGTAGGTGAGTATTGGTCAACACTGACAGACGACGAGCATCGTGAGAACATCCGTCGGGGCATCAAGCATTGTCTGCGTGGCGATGTGTTCCAGATTGTGCTCTCACGCCGATTCAAGCAGAAATACGAGGGCGATGACTTCAAGCTCTATCGTGCTCTGCGCAGCATCAATCCATCTCCCTACCTCTTCTATATGGACTTTGGCGGTTTCCGTATCTTCGGCTCCAGCCCTGAAACCCATTGCCGCATTGAGGAAGGTAGAGCTTACATCGACCCCATCGCTGGCACAACCAAGCGTACGGGTGATGCAGAGCAGGACAAGCAGAATGCGCTCTATTTGAAGAACGATCCCAAAGAGAATGCTGAGCACGTGATGCTCGTAGATTTGGCTCGTAACGATTTGAGCCGCAACTGCCACGATGTGAAGGTGGATTTCTATAAAGACATGCAGTTCTACAGCCATGTCATCCATTTGGTGTCGCGTGTGAGTGGCGAACTCAACGAGGGAGCTGACCCTGTGAAAGCATTCATCGACACTTTCCCTGCTGGCACACTCTCTGGTGCACCCAAGGTTCGTGCCATGCAGCTCATTAGCGAATATGAGCCTCACAACCGTGGTGCTTACGGAGGCTGTGTGGGCAGCATCGGATTCGACGGCAGTCTTAATCAGGCTATCACTATCCGCACCTTTGTCTCACGCAACAACGAATTGTGGTTCCAGGCTGGTGGCGGCATCGTTGCCAAAAGCAATGTAGAGTATGAATTGCAGGAAGTGAACAACAAACTCGGTGCGCTTCGCAAAGCTATCAGCATCGCTGAACAACTTTGAAAATTGAAAGTTGAAAATAGAAAATTTCGATTATGAAAGTAGTGATTATAGATAATTATGACTCGTTTACGTATAATCTGAGTCATCTCGTCAAGGAACTGGGCGCAGAAGTGACGGTCTATCGCAACGACCAGTTCCAGATGGAGCAACTGGAAGCATTCGACAAAATCATCCTCTCTCCTGGTCCTGGCATCCCCTGCGAGGCAGGACTCCTGCTCGATGTCATCAAGGCCTACGCTGGCAAGAAACCCATTCTGGGTGTGTGCCTCGGTCATCAGGCCATTGGCGAAAGCTTTGGAGGTCATCTGACCAACCTTTCCGAGGTCTATCATGGTGTGGCAACTCCTGCCACCATCACCGTCAAGGACTATCTCTTCGATGGGCTTCCTGAACGCATCGAGGTGGGACGCTACCATTCGTGGGTGGTTGATACGGAAGGACTGCCCGATTGTCTTGAAGTCACCAGTGTCAGCGACGAGGGCTACATCATGTCGCTCAGACATAAGGAGTATGACATTCGTGGCATTCAGTACCACCCTGAGAGCGTATTGACAAAAGAAGGTAAAACAATCATCAATAACTGGTTAAAACACTAACACACAATATGAAAAAGTATCTTTTACAACTCATCGAGGGCAATACCCTCACACAAGAGAACACCCACGAGATTATGGTCAACATCGTGGAGGAAAAGTATAATGTCCAGCAGATTGCCGCCCTGCTGATGGCTTTGCAGACTCGTGGCGTAACGGTTGACGAACTCTTAGGTTTTCGTCAGGGACTGCTCGAGACAGGCAAGTACATGGACTTCTCGGAGTATGACACCCTTGACATCGTAGGTACGGGTGGTGACGGCAAGAATACCTTCAACATCTCCACCTGTTCTGCCTTCGTCATTGCAGGCGCAGGCTACAAAGTGACCAAGCACGGTAACGGAGGTTCCTCCTCTGTGAGTGGCGCCAGCAATGTGCTGCAAGGTCACGGCGTAAAGTTCACAGACGACATCAACCAGCTGAAGCGTTCACTCGACGAGGTGGGCATCTGCTACTTCCACGCCCCCCTCTTCGCATACGGCATGAAGTTCGTAGGTCCTACCCGTAAGGCACTGGGCATCCCCACCTGCTTCAACCTGTTGGGTCCTCTCGTCAACCCCTGCCATCCGAAAAACTCCCTGCATGGTACAGCCAACCAGGCACAGCTGCGCCTCTACACTAACCTCCATCAGAAGATTGGCGACAACTTTGGCGTCATCACTTCTTATGATGGTTACGATGAGATTTCACTCACCAGCGGCTTCAAGATTTGCACCAACGACTTCGAGAAAGTGCTCACTCCTGTGGATTTGGGCTTAAAGTATGTCAAGCAGAGCGACATCTTTGGTGGCGAGACAGCAGAGGAAGCCATGAAGATTTTCGACAGCGTCTTGGAAGGCACTTCTACCGAGGCACAGAAGAACGTGGTCATCGCCAACGCAGCCTGTGGCATCAGCATCATGGACAAGAACATGTCAATGGCTGACTCTGTGGCTATGGCACGCGAGTCACTCAACAGCGGCAAAGCCCTCCAGACCTTCAAGAAATTCGTCGAACTGAACTCATAACACCCTATTCAACTCCATTCGACTTAACCCCATGGATATACTCGAAGAAATCGTCGCCCACAAGCGCATCGAAATAGAGCAACAAAAGACCATCGTGCCCCCACCCTCTTTGTATTACAACGTGGAGCAGATGATGGCTGACAGCACACAACCACGGCGTTCCATGCGTGAGAGCCTTGCTGCATCAGCTTCAGGCATCATTGCCGAGTTCAAGCGTAAAAGTCCCTCGAAGGGATGGATCAAGGAAGAAGGCAAACCCGATGTCATTCCAGCCTCATACAGCCAGAACGGAGCCAGCGCCATCTCCATCCTCACGGATGAGAAGTACTTTGGCGGCAACCTCCGCTATGTTCGCATCGCCCGACCAACAGTCACCTGCCCCATCCTGCGCAAGGACTTCATTGTGGATGAGTACCAGCTCTACCAGGCCAAGATGATTGGTGCCGATGCTGTCCTGCTCATTGCAGCCGACCTCTCACAAAAAGAGTGCAAGACGTTAGCGAAGAAAGCCCACGAACTGGGACTCGAAACCCTGCTCGAAGTGCATTCAGAGGCTGAACTCGAATACGTGGGTGACTGCATCGATATGGTGGGCGTGAACAACCGCAACCTCGGCACCTTTCACACCGACGTGGCGAACTCCTACCGCCTCGCCTCACTCCTTCCCAAGGACTACCTCTTGGTCAGCGAGAGTGGCATCAGCAATCCACAGACTGTGCGCGAACTACGTCAGGCAGGCTTCCGAGGCTTCCTCATCGGTGAGACCTTCATGAAGACCCCCGACCCAGGTGCTGCTCTCAAGGAGTTCATCACCCAAGTCACTCAATAACCCATTAATTCCATCAAGCCCATGATCATCAAAGTTTGTGGTATGCGTGATCCCGACAACATCCGTCAAATAGACGAGCTGGGATGTGTCGATTGGATGGGATTCATCTTCTATCCCCCTTCCTCACGGAATGTAGAACAAGTGCCCGAGTATCTGCCCAAGCATTGCAAACGGGTAGGCGTTTTCGTCAATGCCACACATGAAGAGATACGACAGCGACAAGAAGCTTTCGGATTAGAAATCATCCAGTTGCATGGCGATGAAACACCCGGCTACTGTCAGGCACTCCGTACCCTTCTCCCTAAGGGCACGCAGCTCATCAAGATGATCCAGATAGCATCGTCCAAGGATCTGGAACGCATCGCAGCCTACGAGGGCATTGTCGATTACTTCCTCTTCGAGACCAAGTGTCAGGGCTATGGAGGCAGTGGACAACAGTTCGACTGGAACATTTTGAAAGGTTATCAAGGGCATACCCCTTTCCTTCTCACAGGCGGCATTGGTCCCCAAGATACCGAGAAGGTGCGAACGTACCTCACCTCTCACCACTAAATGCAACGGCATCGATCTCAACTCCCGTTTCGAAACCTCCCCTGCCCTCAAGGACGCAAAACTGATCAAAGAATTCATCAATAAAATCAAGTAATATGAACAGAATCAATCAACTTTTCGCCACCAAGCGCGAGAAAATCCTTTCAATATACTTCTGTGCTGGACATCCCACACTGGAAGGTACTGCTGACACCATCCGCACATTGGAACAGAAAGGTGTCGATATGATAGAGGTCGGAATCCCATTTTCCGATCCAATGGCTGACGGTCCAGTCATTCAGGACGCTGCCACCAAAGCCCTGCGCAACGGCATGAGCCTAAAGAAACTCTTCTCACAGCTCGAAGGCATCCGTCCTGAAGTCAAGATGCCTCTCATCCTCATGGGCTACCTCAACCCTATCATGCAGTTTGGCTTCGATGCCTTCTGCCAGCGATGTGTAGAAGTAGGCATTGACGGTGTCATCATCCCCGACCTTCCTTTCAAGGACTATCTCGAAGAGTATAAACCCATCGCAGATAAGTACGACATCCGCATCATCATGCTCATCACCCCTGAGACCAGCGACGAGCGCATCCGCTTCATCGATGAGCACACCGACGGCTTCATCTACATGGTCTCCTCAGCTGCCACCACTGGTGCACAGAAGGAGTTTGGCGACCAGAAGCAAGCCTACTTCTCGCGCATCAAGGCGATGAACCTCAAACACCCCTGCATGATAGGCTTCGGCATCAGCAACTACCAGACACTCTACACAGCCCAGCAAAACGCAGCTGGTGCCATCATTGGCTCCAAGTTTGTCAACCTCCTCGAAGAAACTCAGAACGCAGCCCAAGCGATGGACAAGCTGCAAGATGCCCTGAAACCATAAATAAAACCAGCCTTGCATTACCAGAGCCAAAATCAAGAATAAAGTGTTAAAAATAATTAAATCATCATACATGAATCCAATTATTGTTGCATGGAATAATAAAAGTATGTATCTTTGCAACGTGTTTTTCATGGTATTAGATTTATTTTAAGGTTAGTAAAGATTGCTTGTCGTGAGATAAGCAATTTTTTGTTAGGGTGAATCACTATGCGTAGTGACTCACCCTAATATTTTTCTTGAATCTCCATGTCTGGAGGGCATTCATACATCACTCTGGCGTGGTTGGTGCGAATGAGTTGACTTTCAATACATTCGCCTGTGTTGCGATCGATAGTGTCCCGATAGACTTTTCCGTTGCGATAGACCACTCCATTCTCTCTGGAGAAATATTCGCCTTCTGCGTGGATGTGGAAGGTGTGGGGCAACTGTTCGACAGCAAGGAGTTCGCCACAGAGGTACTCATCATCAACATGGAGACGGAGCTGGTACGTGTTGTCGGTATTGTTCTTGACCCGATAATCAATGTAATTGTAGGAGATGCTGGTGCCTGTACCGAAAGGTATTTGGCGACCGTGGTCAGGAAAGAGGTCGAGGGCATCATGGTGATGATGCTCCGTAATGGTCAATTCGCTGTGGAGAACCATCCAATGGATGAGATTGGAGAGCTGACACATTCCACCCCCGATGCCTTTTGCTGGCTTTCCATGGGTTATGGTAAGTCCTTCCTTATAGCCCTTGCTTTCAGTAGTGCGTCCGATAAGTTTCCATACCGAAAAAGTTTCCCCTGGACGAATCAGCAGTCCATTAATGTGCTTCACAGCCAATGCGAGGTTGACCGCCTTGTTCTCTTGTAATTGCATATCAACATTGCCTAGCCGACGACGGATAAGGGAGTTGTGGCGATAGATGACCACGGGCAAAGAATTACAGGTCCGTTCTTTGGCAAAACGAACGCCCTTGAACACATCCCACAGATGTCGTTTCATGATTTCTTTCTCCATGGAAAGACGATAGGTGAATGGAGATATTTCACAGAATAGTTTTCGTGCCATTGCCGTTTATTTGATATTGTCACCCTTGGTGCGAACAAGGTCAATGAGATAAGTCATCTTGACCAAAATAGTCTGATTGGCAGAACGACCAAACTTACCACGCTTACTATTGTCGTACATATCACCCAACCCATAATAATAACGACCTTGCAGAAGGATGTGACCAATAGGTGAGGAAAATTCCAAACCCAGACCTCCAGCAATACCATAGTCAAACCGACGGTCAGGGTCTTTGCCGTACTGATAAACTACGCCATTAGGACGATTGGATGTATCCCATGTGGCTCCACCCCGATGTTCCTTACCCGAGAGGTATAGTCCCACCTGCGGACCTGCCTCAAAAAGAAACTTCAAACCACGACGCTCACGTCCCCACCCCATCTGCATTAGAATGGGCATCTCAATGAAATGCCAGTCACGCTTATAAGTATTATAGGAACCATCGTCGATAACTTCCTTCCAACCCAAATTATTATACTGCACTTCAAGTTCAACGGCACAGATAGTGGTGAAGTATTTCTCGCAGACATAACGGGAGGAAAAGCCAAACATGGGAGAACCTTTCTGAGTCTGCTTGATCTTAGGGACGAAATCCATCGTGTTCATGGTATAGCCACCCGTGAAACCAATGGAAAGATCATTACGATGCTCCCCCACCTGAGCAAAGGCATGGGACACCATGAAGAATCCGATGAGGAATAATATGAAAGATCGGGTAACCTTCATCGGCTTATCTCACAAACACGCTACCATCACTACGATGGGTCACAATCATCATGGAACGGTTCTGATAGCCTGACCATGCATTCTTCTTCTCAAACATCATCGGGAACTCCATCGAGACGTATGAGAAGTTGTGGATATTCTCATAGAAAGCGGATCCGAAGTCATGGATTCCCTTGATGAAATAGGCACCAATATCATAACCCAGTTCCCCGTATTTTGGGAAGCTGTTGTACTGATCCTGATTAAACCAACGGCGAAAACGACCATTGAACTGCTGTGTGCGGCTCGACAAACCGTTGCTGTAGAAAGAGGTGAAGAACTGACATTGGTACTTGCCCAGATACTTGTCATACTTTCCTACCAGAGTCTGCCATTCAGGGAATCCGAACAGCTGGACCGTGTATTCGGAGGTGAGTTCTAGTCCGTCTATTTTCTTACAGAGGTTTTCGAAGGCTGCAGCAGAACCGCTCGTCGGAACGATGACATTATTAGTTCCCTTCTTCAGCGCATCACGAATAGTTGCAAGATCAGACACAGAGCCACTGCTGTATTTGATGCCCTTTGCATCGAGGTCCTTCTTGAAATCAGCAATGTAGGACATATTGTCGCCTCGGTCATTCATACTGATAAAGATGATGTTGTGATCTTTATGGATGAGGCAGAAGCGATTAAAGACCTGATTATACATCAAGGAATTGTGCGAATTGACCTGAAAGGTTGTGGGATGCTCATTGACCAACGAGAGTTCGTTAGATAAAGGCACCACATGGGCGATACCGTTCTGATGAGCAAAGTCTGCCACGCTCTTCACATTCCACTGGCGGATTGGGCCTACGATGAGTTGCATGTCCTTCATCTCCGGCTTTTGCAGAATGGTGGCAACAGGCGTGGCTGGACTCACTTCGTCGTAGGCAAACACCTCGACATTGTATCCGTGCTGCTTCAACGAATCGACTGCCAAAAGGAATCCTTGGTATAAGTTGATCATCTTCTGCGACTCTGCACTCACTTTCTCCTCATTTTTAGAGAATGGCAGGATGACTGCCGCCTTGATGGTCGGATACATCGTCACCTTGGGCTTGGCAGCCTCTTCTGCCGCACGGCGCTGTTCTTCCTGATACTCTGTATCCTCTGCTATCGTGTATGGAATATTGAGCACGACCCCCTTTTTCAGTTTGTTTTTCTTCAAATCGGGATTGGCATCGACAAGCTGATCCACCGTGATGCCATACTGACGGGAAATAGAATAGAGCGTTTCCTTCTTCTGCACCTCATGCAAGGTCTTGTAACGAGGGCGGTTAGGGGTTGATGGCACTTCTATTCCTTGCTGTGCTTGGACTTGCTGACGAACCTGCTGCAACACCTGCTGCTGAATGGTCTGCTGCTGAGGCTGCGTGGTGACTGGCGTGTTGACCGTCTTCTGAGCACCAGCTGGCACGTTGATGTTCTGTCCCGCCATGATGTGGTCGGCATCCAGTCCTGGATTAATTTGAAGCAGGGATGCCACAGTGACATTGTACTGCCGCGCAATGCTATAGAGAGTTTCGCCAGACTGTACTTCATGCTTTTGTGTCTGCGCAAACATTGCCACAGCCATCACAAAAGTCATCAACAATAAAACTGTTCTTTTCATCGTTATTTAAATGTTCATTTCCTTTCGGAGGGCAAAATTAGTAAAAAAAAGCCATTCCAAACAAATTAAACTCGGGTGTTTATCGTTTTTATGATGAAATAACACCTTTTTATAAAAGAGATTGAGTAATTTTGCATCAAATTGAGAACATAAAATGAGAAATAAAAGAAAACAAGCCTTCGTTCTGTTCACCCTTCTCGGCATGCTCATGCTGTCTTTTTTCGCATGCAGCAGCGACGATGACGATACGGGCATTTTTATGAGCAACACCAGACAAGCGACGGACGCGGCAGACAGTACCGAAACGGACAGTACTCATACATATGTCATTCCTGATGTGCCTGAAGAAACGGGGGCGGCACCATACATCATGCTCTATTCCATCGACGACGAAGACACGGTCGTGGTCACTCAGGGAGCTTCGCAAACCACGCAAGCCCCTGTGGAGCTGAACCTCTTTGCCAACATCGGCAATCCCGACGGATACAAGTACATCTGCGAATGGAAAGTGTGGAGCACGAAGGATGGTGGCGGCGAAGAGAATCCTCTGGTGACGCGCTTTGAGGAGAACACCACCTACACCCTCACGCAGTCGGGCGGTTACGGCATCAAGCTCTACATCACCTTCACGCAGGGCACCGACACCATCGAGTATGAAAGCGACATCATCAGCATCGTCATCAGCGAGTCGCAACTGACTTGCCCCGACGCTTTCACGCCCAACAACGACAGCATTAACGACACCTACCGCATCACGGCGCAGTCTATCGTGAAGCTCGACGCCAAGTTCTTCAATCGATGGGGCGTGAATCTCCACACTGCCACCCTTGAAAATGCTCAGCACGTGGAGGGCGAACCCAACAAGCTGGTGCTCTGGGACGGCAAATACAACGGCAAAGTAGTGGAGAATGGCGTCTATTATCTGAACCTTGAGGCAGTGGGCAGCGATGGGCGGAAATATAAGATCAAGAAGGCCATTAGTGTCATGAAGGGCTTCCGCGAGGGCAGTGAAGAATCCGGAAGCAGCGGAGGCTCTGGTGGCGGCGGAGTCAGCATCTAATGAGGGAGGACAGCCAATGATAAAGATTGAGGGGGCGAGGGTGCACAACCTGAAGAATGTAGATGTGGAGATTCCTCGCAACAGCTTGACAGTCATCACCGGACTGAGCGGCAGCGGCAAGTCATCGCTGGCATTCGACACCATTTTCGCTGAAGGTCAACGCCGCTACATCGAGACCTTCAGCGCATATATCCGTAATTTCTTGGGTGGCATGGAACGTCCCGATGTCGATAAGATCAGCGGACTCTCGCCTGTCATCAGCATCGAGCAGAAGACCACGAACAAGAATCCACGTTCCACCGTCGGCACCGTCACAGAGATCTATGACTATCTGCGTCTGCTCTATGCCCGAGCCGGCGAGGCGTTCAGCTATGAGACGGGCGAGAAGATGGTCAAATACACCGAGGAGGACGTACTGCACCTCCTCCTGGAGCAATACAACGGACAGCGCATCTACCTTCTGGCACCCGTGGTGCAGAGCCGCAAAGGACATTACCGTGAACTCTTCGAGAGCATCCGCAAGAAGGGCTATCTCTATGCCCGTGTGGATGGTGAACTGATGGAGGTGACTGAGGGCATGAAGGTCGATCGCTACAAGACCCACGACATCGAGGTGGTCATTGACAAGCTTGCCGTCAATGACAAGGACGAAGAGCGATTGAAGAAGAGCCTCGAGGTGGCGATGAAGATGGGCGAAGGACAGATCATGATTCTCACCCCTAAACTCTCAACTCTCAGCTCTCAACTCTCAACTGTAAAACATTTCTCCAAGAAGCTCATGTGCCCCACTACAGGTCTCTGCTATCGCGACCCAGCACCCAACAACTTCTCGTTCAACTCTCCGCAGGGAGCCTGTCCCCACTGCAAAGGTCTGGGCATCGTGCCTGCCGTCGATGTGGAAAACGTCGATTATCAGGAGATGGCTGCCTACGTGCAGAGCCTCGGCATCGAGGAGCAGAAAGCCTGGGCGGAGAAGTGGGCTGAATCGGTCGATAAGATGGTCGTGTGTCCCGAATGCGGCGGCAAACGACTGAACCGCGAGGCGCTGCACTTCCGCATCGATGGCAAGAATATCGCTGAGGTGTGCGACATGGAACTCTCCGACCTCTACGACTGGATCATCACCGTCGAAGAGCGCATGGAGCCCAAGCAGCGTGCCATCGCCCACGAGATCATCAAGGAAATCAGCACACGCCTGAAGTTTCTCCTCGACGTCGGACTCAACTACCTCAACCTTTCACGTGGGTCAGCAACCCTCTCGGGCGGCGAGAGCCAACGCATCCGACTCGCCACACAGATTGGCACCAAGCTCGTCAACGTGCTCTACATCTTGGATGAACCGAGCATCGGACTCCACCAGCGTGACAACGTAAGACTCATCAACTCGCTCAAGCAGCTGCGCGACGAGGGCAACACCGTCATCGTCGTCGAGCACGACAAGGACATGATGCTCAATGCCGACTACATCGTCGATATGGGTCCGCTGGCTGGTCGCAAAGGCGGCGAAGTCGTCTTTCAAGGCACGCCACAGGAAATGATCCTGACTGACACGCTCACCTCCCGATTCCTCAATGGCAAAGAGATAATTGAAGTGCCCACGGAACGAAGAAAAGGCAATGGCAAGAGCCTGCGCATCATCGGGGCGAGAGGCAACAACCTCAAGAATGTCACCGTCGAGATTCCCCTCGGCATGCTCGTCTGCATCACAGGTGTGAGCGGCAGCGGCAAATCCACCCTCATCAACGAGACCTTACAGCCTTACTTGAGCCAACACTTCTATCGTTCCCAGAAAGAGCCTCTTCCGTTCGATGCCATCGAGGGCGTGGAGAACATCGACAAGGTGGTCAGCGTCGATCAGTCACCCCTCGGACGCACACCCCGAAGCAACCCCGCTACCTATACCGATGTCTTCACCGACATCCGAAAACTCTTCGTTGAGATGCCCGAATCGAAGATGCGTGCCTACAAACCGGGACGCTTCTCGTTCAATGTGGCTGGCGGACGTTGTGAAGTGTGCGGTGGCAACGGCTACAAGACCATCCAGATGAACTTCCTGCCCGACGTGCTCGTGCCCTGCGAAGTATGTCACGGAAAACGTTACAATCGTGAAACCCTCGAGGTTCGCTTCAAGGGCAAAAGCATAGCCGATGTGCTCGACATGACCATCAATCAGGCAGTCGAGTTCTTCGAGAACCAGCCCAAGATTCTGCAAAAAATCAAGGTGCTGCAGGATGTCGGACTCGGCTACATCAAGCTCGGACAACCCTCCTCCACCCTCTCCGGCGGAGAAAGCCAACGCGTGAAACTTGCCACCGAACTCGCCAAGAAGGACACGGGCCGCACCCTCTACATCCTCGACGAACCCACCACGGGCCTCCACTTCGAGGACATCCGCACCCTCATGCAGGTGCTCAACCGCCTCATCGACAAGGGCAACACCGTCATCGTCATCGAACACAACCTCGACGTCATCAAACTTGCCGACCACATCATCGACATCGGTCCTGAGGGCGGACGAGAAGGGGGCACCGTCGTCGTGACTGGCACCCCAGAATCTGTTGCTGCAAGCGGCAAGGGCATCACAGCAGCATTTCTTGACCTGAAATAAACTCTCAAAATGTTTTTTGAAAGTGATAATAATCATGTGTTTAAAGCACCACTGCAACGAGCAGAGAAAAGGAGTGTGAAGGGTTGACCATGTTCTTCTCATGTTTTTGCTTGCAAAGACAAATCCTTTTCCCCACTCCGCCAAATATTCCCTTGACTTTTTTTGCCGTTTCGTGAAATCTCCGTACCTTTGTGCCCATGATTTATCCGAACACATACGAACAGAAGATTGGCTTCGACCAAATCAGGGCGCGGCTCACGGGGCTGTGCCTCTGTCCGCTGGGCGAGGGACGGGTGAAGGAGATGGGATTCTCCGACCGGTTTGAGGAGACACGTCGGCAGGTGAAGCAGACGATGGAGATGGTGCGCGTGCTGGAGAGTGACGAGGATTTTCCTGACCAAAACTTCTTTGACGTGCGTGCCTCGCTGAAGCGCATCCGCATCCAGAACACGTGTCTGGAGGTGGAGGAACTGTTCGACCTGCAACGCTCGCTCAATACCATTCATAACGTGGTGACATTCCTGCGCCGCTGCCAAGACGAACCAGCCCACGCGCTGGGCGAAAGTCTACATTCGACAAGCGGAAAAGAGGGAATTCCCTTCTACCCTCACCTTTATGCGCTGACACAGGAAGTGAAGACCTATCCGCAGATGGTGAAGCGCATCGACCAGATTCTGGACAAGTTCGGTCATGTGAAGGATACGGCATCGCCTGCCCTCTTGCAAATCCGTCAGGAACTGGCGGCAACGGCAGGCAGCGTGTCAAGGGCCTTGCAGAACATCCTCCGCTCGGCAAAGGGCGAAGGGCTCATCGACAAGGACGTGTCCCCCACCCTGCGCGACGGACGTTTGGTCATCCCTGTGGCTCCGGCATTGAAACGGAAGATTCGCGGCATCGTGCACGACGAGTCGGACACGGGCAGAACGGTCTTCATCGAACCTGCCGAGGTGGTGGAGGCAAACAACAAGATACGCGAGCTGGAGAGTGAGGAGCGGAAGGAAATTCACCGCATCCTCCTGGAGTTCACCCAGACGGTTCGCCCCGAGGTGGAGGACATGCTCAGGAGCTACGAATTCCTGGCGTTGATTGACTTCATCCGCGCTAAGGCGAAGTTCGCCATCATCACGAAGAGCACCGAGCCTCGCATGGAGAACAAACAAGTACTGGACTGGGCAATAGCCGTGCATCCGCTGCTGGATTTGAAGTTCAACACCTATAATATGGAACATCGGGAGGAAGAACCCCGCAAGGTTGTGCCCCTCGACATCACCCTGACACAGAAGCAGCGCATCCTGCTCATCTCTGGACCGAACGCTGGCGGCAAGTCGGTCTGCCTGAAGACGGTGGGACTGCTACAATATATGTACCAGTGTGGTATGCCCGTACCGGTGGCGAAGAGCAGCATCTTCGGCATCTTCCGCAACATCTTCATCGACATCGGCGACGAGCAGAGTCTGGAGAACGACCTCTCGACCTACTCTTCCCACCTGCTGAACATGAAGAACATGATGAAGCAATGCGACGGGAAGAGCCTCATCCTCATCGACGAGTTCGGTGGTGGCACGGAGCCTCAGATTGGTGGTGCAATGGCGGAGGCGATGCTGAAGGTGTTTAACAAGAAACATACATTTGGCGTCATCACCACCCACTATCAGAACCTGAAGCATTATGCCCAAGAGACCGACGGCATCGTGAACGGCGCCATGCTCTACGACCGCCAGCTCATGCAGCCCCTCTTCCAGCTCTCCATCGGCAACCCAGGCAGCTCGTTCGCCATCGAGATTGCCCGCAAGACGGGCATCCCCGACGAGGTGATCAAGGATGCCAGCGAGATTGTCGGCAAGGACTACACCAACTCCGACAAATATCTGCAGGACATCGTGCGCGACAAACGTTATTGGGAACAGAAACGCCAAAGCATCCATCAGCACGAGAAACAGATGGAGCAGACCATCCAACGATATGAGGAGGACATCCAGAAGCTGCACGACCAGCGCAAGGTCATCATCGCCCATGCCAAGGAAGAGGCTGAGCAGATGCTGAAGGAATCGAACGCCAAGATCGAGCAGACCATCAAGGATATCAAAGAGGCGCAGGCAGAGAAAGAACGTACCCGCATCATCCGTCAGGACCTCGCCGACTTCAAGCAGGACATCCGCGAGATTGACCCCGACATTGCCGATGAAAAAATCAGACGGCAAATGGAGAAACTAGTTACGAGAAGGAAACGGAAGGAAGAAAGGAAGAATAAGGGAACTGAGAAATCCGCTCATCCTCAGCAGACCATCGGTGAACCGATCCATGCCGAGGCTCAACCCCTCCAAGTCGATGGTTACGTCAGGATGAAAGGTCAGACCACGATTGGGCAGATCCTGAAAATCAGCGGCAACGAAGCCACGGTTATCTTCGGTCATCTCACCACGAACGTGAAGCTCGACCGTCTCGAACCTGCAGAGGCTCCCAAGAAGGAGAAGAACGTGGCTGCGACCTTTGTCAGTGTGCAGACCCGCAACGAAATTCGCGACACAACGCTCAACTTCAAGGAGCAGCTCGACGTGCGTGGTATGCGTGGCGACGAAGCCATCCAAGCCGTCACTTACTTCATCGACGACGCCCTGGTCGCCAGAGCCTCTCGAGTGAAGATTCTGCACGGAACAGGGACGGGCGCCCTCAAGACCGTCATCCGCCAATACCTTAACACGATGCCTCCCGTTGCCGACTTCTACGACGAGGACATCCGCTTCGGAGGTGCTGGCATCACCATCGTAGAACTCGTATAAACGACATATTATATATGAAGAAAATCATCACATTGATACTCGCCTGTGCTGCCCTCACAGCCTCTGCACAGATCGACAGCATCTCCACTTTGATCAGTTTCCAAACGACCAAAAGCAAACAGCAGATGGAAACCAATCAACAGGTGGAAGCCGAACAGCAAGTGGACTGTTACCCCTACCTCACCCCTATCTCTTCGTATGAGGAACTGAGCACGGAGGTGATGCAGCTGCAGTTCGGCAAGGCCGATGCTGCCGCCAAGAAGCTCATCGCAACCGCCAAGCGCAGACATGAATCGACAGCCGACTTCGACAAAATTATCAGCATCTGCCACAAAGGAGAGAACGGTCTTCGTGGTGTTGACCGCGTAATCATCGTCGATAGCGTCGTGGTCGACAAGAAGGACTTCCTCAAGGCTTATCCCATCTCTGCCGACCTCGGCATCCTAACCCTCTCCGACAAAGGCGACATCGTGCAGTATCAGACCCAGCTCAACGGTATGGTGCTCCGTCCCGAAGGGACTGACAGCACCGACCTGCAACTGACGCGCTATTATCTCGAGAACGAACGCCTCACCGAAGGTACTGCCATTGAGGGACTCGGCATTGACGGTGACATCAACTACCCCTTCCTCATGCCCGACGGACAGACCTTCTATTTCGCAGCTCGCTCTGACGACGGCTATGGGAACTACGACCTCTACGCTACCCGTTATGACAGCGACTCCAAGCGTTTCTATCAGGCGGAGAACATGGGATTCCCCTACAATTCTTACGCCAACGACTACATGCTGGTCATCGACGAAGCCGCCCACCTCGGATGGTTTGCCAGCGACCGCTACCAGCCCTACGACAAGGTCTGCATCTACACATTCATCCCCAACGACTCGCGCCAGACCATCGACTACGAAACAACCGACATCGACGAACTCCGTGCCGCTGCATCCCTCCTGTCCCTCGCCGCCATCCCTATGACCGACGAGCAGAAACAGGCAAAGGTACAAGCCAAACAACGCATTAAGCAGCTCACCTCTCGCCTCTCACCTCTCACCTCACAAAAGGATTTCGAGTTTGTCCTCAATGATACCCGTACCTGCTATACCCTCGACGACTTCAAAACCTCCGAAGCCCAGCAGCTCTGCCGTGAATGGATACAGAAGACCAAGAACTTGACTGCCCTCAACGAACAACTGCAGCAGATGCGAGAGACATCCCCCACCAATCGACAACCCATCCTCAACCTTGAAGCTCGCATCAAGGAACTACAAGCAGAAACACACAATCTCGAGAAGCATATCCGAACTGTTGAACTCGTAAAATAAAATAGCCGTATGAGAACATTCCCTCCATCCGAACTGATCATTAACGCTGACGGCTCAGCGTTTCACCTGCATCTGCGTCCCGAACAACTTGCCGACCGCGTCATTCTCGTGGGTGATCCCGACAGAGTGAACACTGTGGCAGAACACTTCTCGAAACAGGAGTGTGAGGTCAGCAGCCGCGAGTTCCACTCCATCACGGGCACCTATCAGGGCAAGCGCATCACCGTCCTCTCCACAGGCATCGGCTGCGACAACATCGACATCGTGATGACCGAACTGGATGCCCTTGCCAACATCGACTTCAACACCCGCACAGAGAAGCCCAATCACAGGACGCTGACCATCGTACGCATCGGTACCTGCGGAGGTCTGCAACCCTTCACACCCACAGGCTCTTTCATCGCCTCGGTGAAAAGCATCGGTTTCGATGGGTTGCTCAACTACTATGCAGGAAGGAACGACGTGTGCGACTTGGCATTGGAGGAAGCCTTCAAGCAACACATGAATTGGAATCCCATCAAAGGCGCTCCCTACGTGGCGATTGCCGACCCAAACCTCATTGACCAAATAGCCCAAGACGATATGGTGCGTGGTTACACCATCGCCTGCGGAGGTTTCTATGGTCCGCAAGGCCGTCAGATCCGTCTGAAGATTCAAGACCCCGACCAAAACAAGAAAGTGGAAGCCTTCGAGTATGACGGTCTCCACATCTGCAACTTCGAGATGGAAAGTTCCGCCCTCGCCGGTCTCTCCTCACTGCTCGGTCATCGCGCCATGACCTGCTGCATGGTCATCGCCAACCGCTACACCACCGAGATGAACACCGAATATAAAAACACCATCGACACTCTCATCCAAAAGGTACTCAACAGAATTTAAATGAAGGAAACGATTTGCGCTATCGCTACTGCTACAGGAGGTGCATTAGGAATTATCCGCATATCGGGAAACCAAACTCTTGAGATTCTTTCCCGCATATTCACCAAGGACTTGACTAAAGCCAAACCCAACACTATCCATTATGGTCACATTGCCGACATCGACGAGGTGCTGGTGTCCGTTTTTCGTGTTCCCCACTCCTACACAGGCGAAGACTCCGCAGAAATCTCATGTCACGGTTCCCGATATATCCTCAACAAAGTCTTGGAACTCTTGGTGCAAAACGGCTGTCGACTCGCTAACCCTGGTGAGTTCACACAACGTGCCTACCTCAACGGAAAGCTTGACCTCAGCCAAGCAGAAGCTGTAGCTGACCTCATTGCTTCCTCCAACAAGGCAACCCACGACATCGCCCTCTCCTAGCTGCGAGGTCATTTCTCCTCCGAATTATCTCTTCTTCGCGACCAGCTCCTGAAACTCACCTCCTTATTAGAACTCGAACTTGATTTCTCCGATCACGAAGATCTCGAATTTGCCGACCGCACCGAACTCTTGGAACTTGCTCAAAAGATAGATGCACGCATCACCCATCTTGCTGACACTTTCCACACCGGTAACGCCCTCAAGAACGGCATTCCCGTCGCCATCGTTGGTGCTCCTAATGTGGGTAAATCAACCCTCCTCAATGCCCTTGTCGGTGAGGAACGAGCCATCGTCAGCGACATCCAAGGAACCACCCGCGATGCCATCGAAGACACCATCCAACTGGGTGGCATCACCTTCCGATTCATCGACACAGCAGGCATCCGCCACACCGATGACCACGTTGAACGCCTCGGCATCGACCGCTCCCTCGGAGCAGCCCAACGTGCCGCCATCATCCTGATGATGACCGAACCCGGTGTTCCCTACCCCGACATCCCAGTCCGCCAAGACCAAACCGTCATCCGCATCGAAAACAAGACCGAAACCTTCCAAGCCAAATATGGCATCGGACTCGACAATCTCCGCCAACAGCTCATCGATGCAGCCCCCAAAACCGCGGACACCGACATCATCATCACCAATGCCCGCCACTACGAAGCCCTCACCCTCGCCCACGACTCCCTCCTCCGCGTCATCGAAGGCCTCCATCAACAACTCAGCGGAGACCTCCTATCCGAAGACCTCCGCCTCACCCTCAACCACCTCGCCGACATCACTGGCGGTCAAATCACCCCCCAAGAAACCTTGAACAACATCTTCAGCACATTCTGCGTGGGGAAATAGGCTGTAACTAATTGAAGTACAATTAGTTATAACATTATATTAAAGTATTTTAACAAGCCAACGAAACAAAACAGAAATTAAATGTAATTATCTATAGGACAGTGAATTGTCCACATTTTTAATCAAGTTTCATGATTACATTCCGCATAAGATTTCGTTAGGAGTGATGGAAAAACCGTTCAAAAATCTGCAAATATCTGAGACTCATTTTGAGGGTTGTTTACACCCCATATTTTCAGATATTTGCAGATGTTATCATTTTACCAAATCAACATCCAGTCTTGCCTTTGAACAAGAAATGACACCGAACAAACACAGAGGGCGCTTATAGGGAACTTATGAGGTATGTTGGAGGTGCATTGGAGATAAGCATGACAAAGAGATGAGAAGAACATAACAAAATCGAGGCAAAAAAGCCCCGATTTTGTAAAATATCCATTCATCAGAATCTCATGCCCAATGCGGCATTGATGTACAGTCGTTCTGGTATCCGTATGTTCTCAAACTTCAACTCTCTGGCTTCAGAACGGCTTGAGTCTGTTCGTCGGTCAATTTGCCAGAGTTGATATAACTCCACATGATCATGTAGAGCTTGTTCTGCATGTCGGCATCCATCGTGTAGTCCCACATCTTCGCATCCTCCTTGCTCACTTCCTTGCCGCCGCTGTTGTGGCTGTTGTCCAGATAGTGGACTTCCATGTCGGGGTAGTGCTCATCGAAGTACTCGATGCGTCCATGGTAAGAGGGGAAGCTTGTGATGAAGGTGTAATAACGGATGGCACGGTTGGTAACCGTGAGACGCTCCATGCAGTTGGTGAAGGCTGTCTCGGCATCGTTATATACATAGATAACGGAGGGTGTAAATCCCTTTGCATTGCTTCGAGCCACTTTTTTGTCGAAACTTGACACGTCAACGTATGCACCATCATAGATGACACCCATCTGGCTGGCTCTCTGCTGAAGTTCGGGATTGTTCCTCAAACTTGCCGACTTTCCACAGCCGTACATTCCCATGGTGAAAAGTATTGTTTTGTTGTCGGCTGCGGTGGCGCGTTCCATCAGGCGTGCAAACACCTCATCGTCGATGACGTGGCTGGCATCCTTGTAATCCATCACATTCAGACCTGTATAGCCGATCTTTGAGAGCATGGCTCTGGTTGCATCGGGATCCAGCAGGTTTCCACAGTCAGCCATATACACATCAACAAGTGAGTCCAGGTGCGCCTCTGTCCATTCCACGGCAGCCTCGCCAGTCAGGACGAGAGGCTCTGTTTTTTTGACTTCGTCATGGTCATCGTTGCTACACGATGTGAACACACTTGTGCCGCAGAGAGTCAGGATGGCGGCAAGCATCCATAATAATGTCTTTTTCATTTATATCAAGAATTAGAGAATTTGAGAATAGTTGTTTAGAATGCGAGGATTGCACGGAAATAATTTATATCGTATGGATCTATAGCATCCTTGAAACTAATACCATTATCACTCTTGGAGACAGAATATCCACCATCAGAGCTATCATGTTTAGCCCAATAATCGCGTTGATCATCCAGTGGAGAACCACCTGCTGCGGAAAGCTTTGAGTTGAGCGCGTTATAGCTATGGCAGTTTGCAATGATATTGTTCCAATCTGACTGGGTTGGAACACGCCATGAGCCTCCCGAAACAAATGCTTTTCCCGTTGCTGTTGTTTGGGCAGTGCCCAAGGTAATTTTACCTTCATCAGCTAATGCAAAAGCGATACCATGACCTGTTCCGCTGACGTAGGCTATCATGGCGACTGCTGTATTTCCTGTAGGCACATCACTGGCTTTGGCATAGACATTACCATCTGAACCCACAACACTGCCTACGTAGTGGGGTGTAACTTCAGGGAGCGTGATGGGATATGCCTTAACCTTCATAGGTACTGTTATCACGTAGTACTGACCATGAGAGAAACTTACGGCCGTTTTACGATAGGTGTAGATTCCCTCTGCCGTTGTGGCAGTCAATATCAGGTTTCCTGTTATGCCACGCAGGGCACAGTAAATCTCGTTCGTAGTTTCGCTTGGGGTGATGACAATGTCGTCCATAGTGCTTTTGCCCGACTTCAGCCCACTGGCAGAAATGCGCAGGCTGGTAGGGTTGACGGGGTCGGCGCCATTTTTAAGTATGAACTTCACAATGGCTTGTTGGTTGGTGAACGTCACCGAAGAAGCAGCATCGACGTTGTCACCATCAATGGTGATATTGGTTGCTGCAGTAGCGTAGTTGTATTTTGCAGAAATGTCGGCAAGCGTTCCAACCTGACCCGTGTACGACCATTCCTGACGGGGGTACTGGAGATTCAGTTTCGGATTTTCTGGAATACTGATTTCTATGGATATGGCTCCATTCAACTTTGCCGTAGCGGCATTGGCATTGGGTGTCAAAGAACCTGTGAACCATTTGTTATCGTAACTGACGTAAACATGCTCTGTCGTTGCCCACTCAGCATTTAACCCTTCGCTGGATTCGGTCAAGACACGAGTGCTGGCATGATTGTCAGCATCTTCAAATCCCGCTTTTGTGGCATCCACAGTCATGAAATAGGTCTTTCCAGCCACTATACCTTTCTGCTCCACAGAATCATCATCTGACGAACAAGCGATAAAGGTCACCACAGCCATCAGTAGGGCTGCCAAACTTAAACTCTTGAACTCTTGAACTTTTGAACTTTTCATCATTGTGTCCTCCCCATTATTCTGATTCACCCCATTCTTCAGTTTTAGCCTTGTGGTAATTCTGGAGTGTTGCATCCACGCCTGGACTCCCCTGCAGCATACTAACCCGCTGTCGGAGAGCAGTAACCCTGATGGTGGGTTTCAGATAAGTTTTTCTTTTTGTCTTCATTTTGCCATTGTCTTTTGTCCGTTCTGGATGATGATGCCACGGCTGTTGTCATCAGCAGGCAAACCGCTGATGGTGTAAGCCCGGGTGGTGGCAGGGTGCTCTATAAGCTTAGCCTCGGAAACACCCACTGCGCCGTCGATAATCTTTTGGTACTCGGCACGGGCCTTCTTCAGCTGAGCCTGATATTCATCTGTGCTGACCACGTTAGCAAACATGGCTGTGGCAAGAAGCAGCGAAGCATCGGTGTCGCTCTTCCAATGGTGACCGCAGATGACACGATTGTAAGCATAATCCTGAGCACGAACCATAATCTCGGGTGTCTTCTCTGGCATCACAGTGCAGAGTGCCAAAGCGAACATATAACCACGAGAGGAGTGGCCTGAAGGATAGCTGAAGGTCTTGGCCTCCTCCTCGTCTGTTTCGGGTTTCAGCGACGGATCGTGGAAAGTGGCGAAGGGACGTATGCGCTGGTATTTTTTCTTCACTGTGGTATTAGCCTTGCTGGCATCAGAGACGACACGCTCACACAACAGAATAATCTCAGGAGTGCTCTCCCTGCTCAATTCAATACCAATCACTTTATTATCAAATACTTCATAGAGTTGTGCAGCCTCATCGAAGAGCGCCTGCTCGCTGACACCATCAATTTCGCGCAGTTCGCGTCCATGCTGATAGTGGAAGAAGTCGTATGCAAATTCTCCACTGGTCAGTGATGGTGGCGCCTGAATGAAAGAGTAGAAATCTTCATCGAGGTCGTTTACCACGAAAGGCTCGGGAAATTTTTGTTCCTGAGCGCACAAACGAGTCACTGTTGAAATGGCAACGATAGCCAATAAAAATATTTTTTTCATATTGCTTGCTTTTAAATGAGTGATCTATTTGAGAAATACTGGTGTATAGAGGTCGCTGGTTCCTGTGGGTGACAGGGAAGCATCGAAGCGTGTCCAGTAAGTAGTGAAGATGCGGTGAAGCTGGTCACAGTAATAATACAAAGTGATGGATTCACCAGACGTGTCAGCGGCGATTGTGAGGGGGAACATCCACTTTCCGTCCACCTGTTTGGGTTGAGCCACACCACGCACCTCGTCATCAATCTTAGCGCAGACCAAGTCAGCATCAGAGACATAGCTCTGGAGCGTGTCTTGAAGATAGATATCCACGCTCATGACCTGCTCATATAGGTCGAAATTGGGGACGGCCCAATCAGGACGGGCTTCTTCACCTTTTTGAATCTCCAGGGAAGGGGGATTCGGTTGGTCATCGTCGTTCGATGAGCAGCCCCACGCCATGAAGGCGAGGGCTGCTATAGCTAATATAGTCTTTTTCATTTTCATACGATTTTTTACTTAATAAAAACAACTTGTCCATT
>JAGAAZ010000139.1 GCA_017614895.1 Bacteroidaceae bacterium
AACACTGCTGTGTTAACTTTCTTTGCGCTTGCACTGATGGCGATAACTGCTGCGAGAGCGATGGTGATGAACTTTTTCATAATTGTGATGTTTTAGTTGTTATTAATTATTGTTTTATTATTTCTTGTTTTGTCTTTAACCTTTAACCGTTAACCTTTAACCGTTCTTTTTGGTTGACGATGCAAAGTTACGGGGTTTTGTGATGGGTTTCAAACTGAAAATCCCCAAACAGTAGGGGATTTCCTATAGAAGATATAGGGATGTGGATTTAAACCTTTTGCAACGTACTGATTGTGAAAGGATAAGACCGTAGGAAAATCCGTCCGTTGGTGCGACAAGGACAAAGAAAAATAGGTTCACCAGTAAAATCCTATGTCTATAATAAAAAGAAGAAAACCTTAAAAACCCCGCTTTGTACTGCCTGCTCTGCGAGCAATTATTCTAATCTATCGTGTCAAGTTCTGTTCAAGCGAGCTTAACAGCCCTTGCCCGATATCTTAGAATAGCCTGCGGCTTGCAGCACAAATCGAAAAACCGAGAGCTCGGCGTAGCCAAAATTGCCGGGATGGATTCCTGCACACCAGATGGGGTTTTTAAGCGTAAGCGGGTTTTTCTTTTGAGAAGATTTGAATCCTGATAAGGATGAGATGATGTGGATGAAGGCTTTTATCTGTGAGCTGGCTCACAAGGAAAAGGATGCAGCCACAGCATCATGGACGAAGTCTCAATCTGAACAAAAGTGGTTTTTATCGGTTTTTCTTTAAAAACTCAACACACAGCTTTGCGGGTGATCCAAAAAATATGCTTATATTTTGTATTGTGCTCACTTAATCGTAACTTTGCAGCATGAAAATGAAGACAAGACGACATATTTCTGCGATGGTGCTGTTGGCAGTGTTCCTGCCAATGTTGTTGCTGTCTTCTTTTCATGTGCATCCAGAGGCGCATGTAGAGGGTGACTCATGTAAGGAGTGTGTGCATCATTTGCCACATGCAGGGCACTTTGGCAGCCAGACGTTCTGTACGTTTGATTGCGTGTTGTGCCAGTTCCTCACGTTGCCTTTCTTGATGGCGCCAGTGGTTGTGCTTACAGCAAAGAGATTCATCCATATCGCCCCTCTATGTCAGGTGGAACAAAGTGTTGTTGCCGGCATGGGGGGTGTTGTCTTCGGACGTGCTCCTCCAGTTGACAATTGACAGTTGACAATTGACAATTATAGGAGTACTAATTTTTAAAGATAAAAAGAAAAATGAAGACAAGATATGTGATGTTGTCATTGTTGTGCTATGCTATGACAATGACGGCACAGAACCACCGTATGGAGAACGGTGGAAAGCAGGTGGAGGATAGCACGGATGTGTTTTATCAGCACTTGCAGTTGAAGGAAGTGATGGTGACAGGTGTAACGGGTGATACAAAATTGAAGCACTCAACGGCACCTATTTCAGTAGTGACAGGGAAGGAGTTGAGGCAGACGACCTCCACAAATGTGATTGATGCAGTGGCTAAGCAGCCTGGTATGGCTCAGATAACGACAGGTGGAGGCATCTCAAAGCCCATTATCCGTGGTTTGGGTTATAACCGCATCATTGTGATGAACGAGGGAGTGCGACAGGAAGGTCAGCAGTGGGGCGATGAACATGGTGTGGAAGTGGATGAACAAAGTGTTGGCTCTGTGGAGATATTGAAAGGTCCTGCCTCGCTGATGTATGGCTCGGATGCGATGGCTGGTGTGCTGATTCTGCATGGTGCACCATCGCCTTTGGATGGTGAAGTGAGGGCGAACGTGAGCACGGAGTACCAGACGAACAATGGGCTGTTTGCCTATTCGCTGAATGCGGCTGGTCATCATGGCGGATTTGTGTGGGACGGACGTTTCTCGGACAAGATGGCACATGCCTATAAGAATAAGTATGATGGTTATGTGCCTGGGTCGCAATTCAGGGAGCGTGCTGGACGGCTGATGATGGGACTGGAGAAGCAGTGGGGACATTCGCACCTGACGTGGACCTGCTATCATTTGACGCCCAGCATCATAGAGGGAGAACGAGATGAGGACACAGGAGAACTCACTTCATACCTCTCATCTCTCACCTCTTACAGAAAGTCCTTGCCTTTCCAGCAGGTGAAGCATTATAAAGCGGTGTGGGATAATTCCATCAATCTGCCCAAAGGTTATCTGAAGGCGATAGTGGGTTATCAGCAGAACCGTCGTCAAGAGTTCGAGGAGTCGATGGATGACTATGAAGTGTTCTTCAAGCTGCATACAGTGACGTATGATGTGCGATATCTGACGCAGGAGTTTGACGGGTGGAAATTGGCGGTTGGAACGAACGGTATGTGGCAGCGGTCGCAGAACTTGGGCGAGGAGGCGTTGATACCCGAGTATAGGCTGTTCGACTTTGGTGGTTATGCCACAGCGAGCAAGTCGTGGAAGCGTTGGACACTGAACGGAGGACTTCGCTATGATACCCGCCATTTGAAGTATGAGCACACAAAGGACTTCGAGGGTGTGACAGGTAGTGTGGGCGCTGTGTGGAATGCGTCAGAGCATCTGGATGTACGTTTGAATGTGGCACGTGGTTTCCGTGCGCCCAATATGAGCGAACTGGGAGCTGATGGTGTGCATGAAGGGACGGTGCGTTATGAGTTGGGCAGTGCCAATTTGAAACCCGAGTACAGTTGGCAGGCGGACCTTGGTGTGGATTTCACATCACACTATGTGGAGGCGCAAGTGGCACTCTTTGCCAACAGAATCAGCAACTACATCTTCACAAAGCGTGTCGATGTGGTGAAGGAAGAGGGGTATAACACCTACCAATATACACAGGGTGATGCCCGACTGTTGGGCTTTGAGGCAGGAGTGGATGTGCATCCGGTTCATCGACTGCACCTTGGCAACACATTCTCCTACGTGGATGCCCGACAGCTGAACCAGCCTGAGGAGACGCGTTATCTGCCTTTCACGCCAGCACCTCGTTGGACTTCGGAGGTGAAATATGAGATTACGCACCAGGGCAAGATCTTCAACAATGCCTATGTGGCGCTGGGATTGGAGTGCTATCTGCGACAGCATCACTATTACAAGGAAGACCAGACAGAGACGGCAACACCCAGTTACACGCTCCTGAACTTCTCGTTGGGTACGGATTTGATGATACGCAAGAGGAAGGTGGCAGAATTGTACCTGACTGCCGATAACCTCTTGAATCGTGCCTATCAAAATCACTTGAGCCGACTGAAATATACGGACATCAATGTGGCGACAGGACGCATGGGCGTGTATAACATGGGAAGAAATGTGGTGATGAAGGTGGTGGTGCCGATAGAGGTGAGAGGTGTGAAGTAAGAGGGATGATGTAAGATGTAAAAGTTTTTAATCGTTATAATTATGGCAAACTTTATTGAGAAAACACTGGAGCCAGGGGAGAGAGTCATCTTCAAGGGACGTCTGCACTGGTCGTACAATTTTCGCTACACAGCATGGGGCATCTTGCTCATGTTGCTGAGTGTGGCTGGTATGGTGGTCATTGCTTATGCTCACTACAATGACTTCAACAACAACATGCTGGCACTGTTCTGCCTGTGTGTGGTGGTGTGTGTGGTGGGCATCGGGCTCATCGGTTTTGGCTATTTCATCCGTAACCGCACAGAGTTTGCCATCACGAACAACCGCTTCATCCAGAAGGATGGCATCTTCGACATCAAGATGACGGAGATCCCTCTCTTCAAGGTGGAGACGGTAAACTTCTACCAGACTTTCTTCGAAAGGATGCTGAAGACGGGCGCCATTGAGTTGGTGGGCAGTGGTGGCACTTCCCATCGTGTGGAGTTCGTGCAGCATCCTTACGAAGTGAGGAACATGATTGCCACTTACATGAAGAAGAGGGACACATCAGCAGAGACACACAATGCGTAGGATAGGGTTATTGTCTGACACCCACGGGTGTTGGGACGATCGTTACGAGAAGTACTTCAAGGAGTGTGACGAAATTTGGCATGCTGGCGACATCGGCAGTATGGAAGTGGCAGACCGATTGGCGAAGATTGCTCCCTTGCGTGCTGTGTATGGAAATATCGACAGTGGGGATGTGCGCATCAAGTTTCCTGAGGTGTACCGATGGAAATGCGAGGAGGTGGATGTGCTGATGAAGCATATCGGAGGTTATCCTGGCAAGTATGATTTCAGCATCCGACGCCAAATCTATACCAATCCACCCCAACTCTTCATTTCAGGGCATTCGCATCTGTTGAAAGTGATGAACGACCCCACCATCAACTGTCTGCACATCAATCCTGGTGCAGCTGGACGATATGGTTTCCACGAAGTGCGTACCTTGGTGCGTTTCGTCATTGACGGGAAGGAGATCAAGGACTTGGAGGTGATAGAGATGAATGAGGTGTGAGGCAAGAGGTGTGAGGTGAGAGTTATGAAAGGCGTTGGGTGAAGTCTTTCAGCTTGTCCCACACCAATTCTTGGGTGATGAGGTTGTATTGCTGCTGTTTGTCCATCTTCGCCAGTTCGGCAGGGGTGGCAAGGTCGGTGGCAGCAATGCCTTCGGCTGGCACGCTATTTTGTGGCAGCCAGACAGACTTGTTGTTGCCTGGGGCACAGATGACCAACGAGGGACATCCTGTGGCATGCATGATATGACGTGCACCTCCCTCGTTGCCGAAGAACAGAGTCATGTAATAGCCCATCGCCACCAGTTCTCTGGATGAACGTGCCTGTACATCAATGAAGACATTCAGGGGACAGCCCAGTTTCTTATACACACGGAGGGCGTTCTCAGCCTCGGCTCCCGGGGCGTAATTGAAGATGATCTGGTAGTTGGGGAACTCCTGCATGAACTGCTGCAACACCCACACCATACGGTCTTCGTCCCACACTTTCGAAGCCAGTTTGGCAGTGACATTCGCCAACATGATGGGTTTCGACAAGTTGATGCCCTGCTGTTTCAGGTAGGCGCCAAAATCATCCTTCTCCTGATTGGTGATGTGGAGAGAGAATTCCTTGACGGGTTCGATGGGTTTGATGGCATTGAGGGGTTCTGCAAAACTCACGTCGTGTTCCACCATCGACTTTTTCCCACAGGGAGGAATCATATGGTTGAACGCCAGTCGGGTGTACCGCTTCTTCACACCGATGCGATAGGGTGTGTGGGGCGAAAATCTGGCAAAGAGCATGGAGTTGGCCGTGCTGCGCATGTCGATGACGACATCGTAGTGGGTTTGATGAACAATCTGCCACACCCGCTTCAGATAGTGGACAAAGTGGTGGCGCTCCTCCTCGGAGAAGGTGATGATGCGGTCGATGGAAGGATGCCCTTGGAACAGGGGGGCAATCTTCTCATTCAGCACAAAATGTATCTGCGCCTCAGGAAAGTTGTGGCGCAAGGTGTTGAGCAGAGAGGTGGCGAGAATCGCATCGCCCATCTGACGAAATCGTACGACGAGTATATTCATGGGGGCAAAGATACGAAGAAGAATTGAAAAATTGAAGAATTGAAGAATTGAAATTTGAAGAAGAACTGAAAAATTGAAATTATTTTCATAAAAAGTAATCTGAATGGCAAAACTTCAATCCTTCAATTTTTCAATTCTTCAATTTTTTGTACCTTTGACTCCGTCGAAAGTACTCACGTTCGGAAAAACCCAAATAAATTTGGTTTTTCTCTCACTTAATTGTACCTTTGCACCATGAAAAAGAAAACAGTCTTGCTTGACTTGTGTGATATTGGCAATCCGACGAGTGGATTTGGTCAGATTGCCAAGAACTATGCTGCATGGTATTCGAAGATGGAAGATGAGGCTCTGAGGTTTCATTTTCTGTTGCCGATGGGGCATGACAAGGACTATGGTCCGCTGGTGGACGTGAGTTACAACCGCAGGAAGTACAACAAATATTTCCGGAAGGGACTCCCGACCGTTGACCTGTGGCATTCCACCACACAGCAGCAGCTGAAGCGTCGTCGTGGAAAGTGTGACAAATTTGTGCTGACCATCCACGACTTGAACTATCTGACCGAGAAGAACTGGATCCGTCAGCAGAAACATAAGATTGTCCTGCAACATGCCATCAATCAGGCGGATGCCGTGACATGCATCTCCCAGTTTGTGGGCAAGCAGATTGCTGAGCAGTTCAAGCTGAAAGGAAAACCTGTCAGGGTCATCTACAATGGTGTGGAGGACATCACACAGGAGCCAGAACAGAAACCTGCCTTTGCGACAGGGAGACCTTTCTTCTTTGCCATCGGACAGATACGTCCTAAGAAGAATTTTCATTTGCTGGTGGACATGATGAAGCATTTCCCCGATCACGACCTTTATGTGTGTGGGGATGACCACTTTGCCTATTCGCAGGTGGTGCGTGAACATATCGGGATGTTGCCCACGAAGAATGCCTACCTGACTGGGAAGATCACGGCTGAGGAACGGGTGTGGCTGTATCGTCATTGTGAGGCGTTTCTGTTCCCAAGTGTGGGCGAGGGTTTTGGTTTGCCTGCCATCGAGGCGATGCAGTTCGGAAAGGCTGTCTTCATCTCGTCAGCCACCTGCCTGCCCGAGATTTGTGGCGATTGTGCGATGGTGTGGAAGAACCTCCAGCCTGATGCAATGGCGAAGGAGGTGAATGAGCGGCTGGTTGGGTTCTATGAGGATGCAGCGAAGATAGAGAAGGTGAAGAACCATGCTAAGGAATTCAGTTATGAGAAGCACATCGAGGCTTATGTAAAACTGTACAAGGAATTGCTGTCCTTGCCCATTCATCAGGAGGAGAAATGATGAAGACGGCTGTTTCCCTCATCATCACTACCTACAACAACACAGTGCCGTTGGAGCGCTGCCTGAAGAGTGTGGCTGCCCAGACGGTGATGCCTGACGAGATTGTGATTGGGGATGATGGTTCGACGGAGGAGACCAAGCTGCTGATTGATGCATGGAGAGGGAGAATCAGTGTGCCCATCGTGCATGTGTGGCAAGAGGACAAGGGGTTCAGGGCTTCTCGTATCAGGAACTTGTCGTTTGCGAAGGCGAAGAACGACTACCTCATCATCATTGATGGTGATATCGTGCTGGAGCGTCACTTCGTGGAGGATCATCTGCGTCTGGCAAAGCCTGGGTATTTCATTTGTGGCAGCAGAATCAGGATGAGGGAGCCGTTGACCCGTCGATATATGGCAAGCAATCTTCCCACCGTCCCACTGAGCTGGTTGCCCAAGGACCGCTTTCTGAACGCTGTCCGTTGTGTGCCCCTCAGCCTGTTGGTGGCAGACATCTATGGTCAACGTCCCATCGACAAGGGCAGGAGCTGCAACATGTCGTTCTGGAAGGCTGACGTCGCCAAGGTGAATGGGTTCAACGAGGATTTTGTGGGCTGGGGGCTGGAGGACAGCGATTTCATTGCCCGCATGAGAAGGGCAGGAGTGAAGAAGCGCTGGCTGAAATTTGGGGGTGTTCAGTATCACCTTTGGCATCAGGAGCGTCAACTGGTGGACGGCGAGGCAAGGGAACGGCTGGTGCAGGGCGTCATCGATGGCAAGATTCCCTTCTTCTGTCCCAACGGATACAACCAACATATTCAAGTATAAATCAGCATCATCATATCGGAACCATGTGCATCATCTATCTCGACTATGGCGGTAAGACAGCCAATCAAATGCAGACCCATTTTTCTGTGCTGTCGTTTTTGGCTCATGCAACGAAGAAGCCTCGCATCCTTGTGGTCACTGACCATGTGGAAGCTTATCAACGTCTGGCCGATGAGGTGGAGACCTTGGAGGTGACATCAGTGATGCTGCAAACATGGCGTGGTGAGAAGAACTACTCTTTCCGTATTAAGATCAAGGCCATTCAGTATGCTGTCCAGCAGCTGCTGGAGGGTGGAACTCCCCCAACAGCCGTTATGTTTATGGACAGCGACACGTTTGCGACGGGTGGATGGGATGCGCTCTACGATGATGTGGTGGCAGGGGTGCCCTATATGCAGAAAAACGAGGGGATGCCCTACCTGACACATGGTCCTTCACAACGGCTGTGGCGTGATGTGAAAGGCAAGCAATATGCTGGCATCTCCATCAATGAGCAGGCTGAGATGTGGAATTCGGGGGTCATTGGTATGCCCATTTCCAAAGCTTTGGAAGTGTGTGACCTGACGCTGCGTCTCTGCGACGAGATGCTGGCTGATGGCATCCGCAGCTTCAATGTGGAGCAGTTCTGCTTCTCGTTGGCTTTGCGCCATCATTGTCAGGAGATTCGTTCCGCTGAACCGTTTGTGTGTCATTATTGGGGCAACAAGGAGGAATGGAATCAGGTGCAGGCAACGTTTTTCGCTCGTTCGCTGATGGAACAGCATACCTTGGAAGAGGATATGCAACTCATCAGGGAGATGAACACCGCCGCTGTGCCTTACTATGTGAAGTCGCCCATCTGGCGCAAACGTTTCCTGCGATGGGTGGATTGCATCGCCCCTTTGAAGAATATACAATATCTGAAATGTCAATGAGATAAAAGAAATATACTATGCGACTGATTCATTCTGCCAACTACGACATCAAGACCCTGCAGGGAAGGCTTGTTCCGATTCTTGAATGCATCGATAAGGTGTGTCGTGAGCATCACTTGCGCTATTACCTATGGGCTGGAACGATGCTTGGGGCTGTGCGCCACAAGGGATTCATCCCATGGGATGACGATATGGACATCTGTATGCCACGTCCTGATTATGACCTGTTGCTGGCACATTGTCAGGAATGGATGCCTGCACCTTTCGAGGTGGTGGGACCACACAACCGCCCTGACTACCCCTATCCTTTTGCCAAGGTGGAAGATGCCAGCACAACGGTGATAGAACGTCCTGACTTCAATTTTCCAGAGGGCATCTATGTGGACATCTTCCCCATTGATGGCATCCCCTCAGATCAGGAAGTGGCGAAAAAGCATCTGAAGACCTACAAGCTCTGGCGTCATCTGCTCTTCTTCCGTGGGAGAGACCCTTTCAAGCACGGCAAGGGACCTCGTTCGTGGTGGCCATTGCTCATCCACAAAATGTTTTCCATGAAGCAGTTGCAGGACAAGGTGCATCGCCTGATGACGAAGTACAAGTTTGACGACTGTGAGTACGTGATTGACTACGATTCTGTGTTCCGTGGCATTGTGGCAAAGAAGATTCTTGGAGAGCCGAAAGAGTATGTGTTTGAGGGTAAGATGTTCATGGGCGTATCAGATGCTCACCAGTATCTCACAGAGATGTATGGCGACTACATGACCCCACCTCCAAAGGACAAACAGATCCAGCACAATTTCTATTATATCAATTTGGATTTGCCGTATCGCGAATTTGCTAAACAGAATAACATTAATCTTTCCTGATGAAGTATAAGTGTATCATCAATCCCAAGTATGCGTCGTTGACACAATTCGTGGAAGAGCTGCCCAAGAAATTTGACAGGGAGGGCATGCTCATTTATGACTCGCGCAATAAAGTGAGGGTGATGAAGGTCGATGATGAGAAAATTGTGGTGAAGCGTTTTCATCGTTCTCCGTTCCATCAACGCTTTGACTATACGTTCCGTCGTCCCAGCAAGGCCAAGCGAGCCTATACGTTTGCCCTGAAGTTGCAGGAGTTGCACATCAACACACCTGAACCGATTGCCTGCATCGAGGGCTACCATTGGGGATTGTATGAGCAGGGTTACTTTATCTCCACTTATTGTGGCGATCCTGATGCTCGTGTATTGCGTGAGGAATGGGAGGAGCACGATGACCTCTTCAATGCCTTGGCGCACTTTCTGGTGGATATGCATGAAAAGGGCTTTATGCATGGAGACACCAATCTCTCCAACTTCCTGTATCGGGAGGACAAGTCGTCTCCTACAGGCTATTGTATTACGACGATTGACATCAATCGTTCCAAATTTGTGGAGAATCCTTCCAGGGAAGAGTGCATTAAGAATTTGATGCGCTTGACGCATGTGCGTCCTGCCTTGACAAAACTTGTGAGTCTCTATGCCGAACTGCGAGGTTGGAATGCGGAATGGGCGACCGTCTTGGCGATTCAGAAACTGGAAGCCTTTGAAAAGCGGAGAGAACTGAAACACAAGTTGCGCAAAAAGAAATAGCCTTTTTGCTATTCAAAGGTTTGGTCTTTGTAACTTCTCTCCAGATCTAACAGGTGGAAGTTATGTTGCTTCTGCTTGGGACCAGGAGGAATAGTCATGTAGTCACCATATTTTTGTGACAGATAAGCATCTGGATTCTCGGCACCCATCACCTGCCTGCCCTCAAAGAGAATGGGGGTGGGAGTGCCCAAGATGGTTCGTGGCATGATGCCTTTTCTGCCGTCATCATGATCCACCACTAAGGCTGAAGCATCAAAATCATACGCTTTCTGCATCTTCTTCATCTTCTCTTGCACCTCTTCCAGGGTGTACAGCTTTCGGCACAGCAACGGAATCCACGATGAAGGTCCATGTCCATGACGATAAGGGTCTCTATAGAGGAAATATTGGACTTTCTTCAGATAAAAGTATCGGGCGAAATGCCAACGCTGCACAATGGGGTTGGCTGTCATGCCGTCTAATGGGAATACGTCAATATAAATACCTCCTAAGTATTTCAAGTGCATCCGTTCGATGAGCGTGGTGCTGGCATCCTGAATCTTTGCAAAGGGCAGTGGATAGGTCTTATCGGTCTCGTAACTGACCACCTCGAATGGTGTGGGCATCCATTCTTGGGCATGTGCCATCAAGAGGTCATAGTCTTTGCGAGGCATACCGATGTCGAGGTCATCGTCCCAAGGGATGAACCCCTTGTGGCGCACAGCTCCCAACAAAGTGCCAGCTATGATGTAGTAGCGCAATCCATGTTCCTCACATACTTGATGGACTGCCATCAAGATGTCAAGAATACGCAGTTGCAGGGGGCGTATGTCGTAGGAGGCCATGATTCTATTGACAATTGGCTATGCCGAGCTAAAGGTTGATAATTAATAGAGTTCTGCAGGGATGAGTGCTTTTGCAGCATCAAAGTCTTCCACTGTGTCCAGTTCTGTTGAGAAGAGGTCGGTCGTGTCTTCTATCCAGAAGGTGTGTCCCTGTGGGATAAGCCGTTCGAAGGCACGTTCGTAGAAGATGTTGACCAGCCCTTCCTGCTCCATCATCACCTCCAGTTCTTTGTACAGGGCTGTGGTGTAGGAGGCAGACATCCTTTCGATACCGATGGACTCGCCTGTTGCGTCAGCTATGGCACAGGTCTTGCTGATTTCCTTCACCTTTCCCTCGCTGTCAGGCACAATCTTCATTTCTTCTTCACCTAGTGGGTGGTTGTTGAGTGCCAGGATGTCCTGATGTGGGGAAGCCAAGAGGCGTGCCACAATCTGAGGGTCATAGAGAATGTCGCTGTCCAATAGCAGCATCTCCTTTCCTTCCACTTCTGGACGTGCTAGCCAAAGGGAATAGATGTTGTTAGTGGAAGCATACAACTCATTATATATATATGTAATGGAGACATCCTTGTATCGGTTGTTGAGGAATGCCTCGATTTGCTCATGCAGATAACCCGTCACCACCACAAACTCCGTGATGCCGTTCTGGATGAGTCCGTCGAATGAACGTTGCAGGAGACATTTCCCATTAATCTCCAGCAGACATTTGGGGCAGTTGTTGGTGAGGGGACGCAGACGTGAAGCGATGCCTGCTGCAAGAATCACTGCTTTCATGCTGTTGCGATGCGTTTGATGGTGTCACAAACCACTTGTGTCTGTTCTGGACGTCCCAAGGTGATGCGCAGACATGATTCCAGTCCTGGGTCACCCATGAACTTGATCTTGTAGTCCTGGGCTGCCAATTCCTTCTGCAACGCCTCCTTGATGGCGATGGGGTACTTGATGAGGATGAAGTTTGCCACACTCTTATACACCTTGAAGCCTGGCAGATCACCCAGTTCCTTCTTGTAGAGCTGGCGTCCCCATTCCATCTGGTCAGCCACCTGACGGTAGTGCTCGTCGCTGTCGAGGGCAGCCAATGCCACAGCCTCGCTGAAACGGTTATAACCCAAGTATTTGTTGACATAGCTGAGGAACTGGTCGTGTCCCTTGCCGATGAAGCCGAAACCACAGCGAAGACCTGGCAGACCATAGAACTTAGACAGGGTGCGTGAGATGATGAGGTTAGAATATTTGTTCACCAAGGGAGCAATATAATCTACATCGCTGGTGATGAACGAGGCATACGCTTCATCCACGAGCACCATCGTGTCGCTGGGGATATTCTCCATGATACGGCCAATCTCCTCACTGCTGAGGCTGTTGCCCGTAGGGTTGTTGGGCGATGCCAACAGCAACATGCGGGGATGCACACGATTGGTATATTCAATGATTTCATCTACATCGTAAGCAAATGTGTCCTCCTTCTCGTGCAGGGGATACATCTCAAACACGCCATCGCATTCGCTGGCCACTCTGTTGTAGTACCACCAGGAGAACTCTGGGATAAGAATTTTCCTGTTGTCACCTTTCGTCAGGAAATAATGGATGGAATTCTTCAGGATATCCTCACCTCCGTATGCCAGCAGCACCTGCTCCTCTGGCACACCATAAATTTCACTCACTCGTACACTCACCACACTCTTCTTCCCCTCGTCATAAATACGTGTATAGAAGCACAAATCCTTTGGGTCAAAGTTCTTGATCGTGTCCTTCACTTTCTGTGAAGGCTCAAAGTTAAATTCGTTTCTGTCAAGAAAATTCATATCTCTTTAGTTTTTTAGTTTTTCATATACGCCCATCAGCTGTCTTGCCAGTTTCTGTGGGTCAAATGTCTCTGCGGCATACTTTTTGCCCCCTTCGATGGTCTTCTGTCGCAGTTCCGTGTCTGTCAGCAGTCGAGTCATCTTCTCGCTGATATCCTCAGGACTGTTGGGGTCAGCTTGCAAGGAGAATGGTCCTCCTGCCTCTGGCAGACTGCTCACGTTGCTCGTCACCACTGGACAGCCACACAGTTGCGCCTCCACCACTGGCAGGCCAAAGCCTTCGTAGAACGATGGATAAACCAGCAGTTCGGCATTGGTGTAGAGCCGTTGCAGTTCCAACTTATCCACCATATCTGGCCATACAAACCACTTCTCGATGCCCTTCTCGGCAATGTACTGCTGCACTTTCTGCTTATAGCTTCCGCCACCACCTACCACCACAAGCGGCAACCTCACATCCTCTGGCATCAGCTCCATCGCCTTCACGATGCCGAGCAGGTTCTTCCTCGAGTTGATGGCACCCACATACAGCATATAAGGCTGCACGTCCGACTTTGCGATGGGTGTGTAGTAGATGGGGTTCACAGGTTGATAAATCACCTCCACCTTATGATCAGGCACATTGTAGAACTCCAGTACATCCTTCTTCGTGCATTCGCTGATGCAAATGATGCGGTCGGCATGGTTGCAGGCATATTGCCACTTTATGTCGTAAATCTTGCGGTCGTGCCAGTGATACATATCAGGAAAGGTCTTGAACGCCACATCGTGGATGGTCACCACTGAGGCAATGCCCGAATGAAACAGGCCCACCGGCATCTCGTTGCTTAACCCGTGGAACACTTCAATCCCGTCTTTTTTCATCTCGTTCACCAGCCCATACGTCCTCCACGCACTGCCCCTCATCACACCCGTTGGCGTCACCGTGTGGCAGTTCTTCTTTCCCATATATGGCAGCGTTGTCCCGTTCAACCTCACCTTGGGCGTATAGAGCCAATACTCATTGTCAGGAAACTCAGCCGTCAGGATGTCAATCGTCGTCCTGCTGTGGTTTCCCAGCCCTGTGAAGTTGTTGTACAGACGCTTGGCGTCGAAGCCTATCCTCATTATTTTTTATACAATACAGGATTGGTGTCTGGGTCGTTATACATCTTCATCTGCTTGTACACCTTCATGTACTTCCTTCCCGCCTCGATGTCCTCAATCAGCTGGTCAATTGCCGTTGAGAGGTCTTTACGCTGCTCCAAGAGCACATCCAGCTTCTTCTGACAGGTAGCCTTATGCTCTGCAGAAGCATCCTCACGCTCCACCTGCTCTTTCATGTGGTAAATCTTCAACGCCAGAATCGACAATCTGTCCACAGCCCATGCAGGACTCTCCGTATTGATGGTGGCATCAGCCTTTACAGCCACATCCTTGTACTTCGTCCAGAACCACGAGTCAATCGTCTCCACCAAGTCTGTTCTGTCCTGGTTGCTCTTGTCGATGCGTCTTTTCAGCACCAAAGCCTCTGCAGGGTCAATCTGCGGGTCGCGTATGATGTCCTCGAAATGCCACTGTACCGTATCAATCCAATTCTTCATGTACAAATCGTGCTCAATGCGTCCTGCCTCGTATGGATTTTTGACAGGTTGGTCGATGTTATCATGCACATGATAATCCTTAATGGCTTGCTCAAAAATGGGGTATGCAAGTTCTGTGAAACGCATAAATAATCCTTTTAATGTTAAAAAATCGCCACAAAATTAAAGTTTTCTGATGAAATATACAACTAAATGATACAAAAACGCTAACTTTGCCCCCACTTTAGACAAACATTGTACCAAAAAGCATAGCCCCAACCTTCCCCAAGCGCACTGCAGGTTGATTCCGAAGTCGGTGCCCAAGTTGGAAGCGTAGGGGCTTTTTTATCCTTTTTTCAACTCCAATTCCGTTCCCTCACAGAAATAGTAGCTGAGTTTGCGCCCCGTAATACGATGAGCCGCAGGTGTAAACTTGCATTTCACCCGTTTCACGTGCTCCTTCAATCTGTACTCGCTCTTCTTATCCACCGTCTCACTCTCTATGGTCAGATGGAAATTTCCAAATCCATCCAACTTGATTGTGTGTCCCATTTGCAGAAAGAATGTCATCTCGTGTATCAACGCCTTCAGCACACCATACACATCACTTTCTGTGACAGAATTATTTTCGCTGATGATTTTGGCAATATCCTTCAATGTAACGTCTTGGCGTTTGACGGTTTTCCCATACCATTTGTCGGGCTGTCCTTTCCTCTTCAATTTCTGTACTTTAACTTGTAATGCCATATGTATCCTCCTTATCATAAGATCCTTTGGCATTCATAACGAATCTGTCAACAGATTATTGTGTTTTTATCGGATTAAGTGATGTAAAACATATTATTTTATTCTATAAAACCATAGTTATTACTAAGCAAAAATATATATATTACCTTTCAAAACCATAGTTTTTAGATTACCATATTAATTCAGGGTCACCAGTAAAATCCCGTGTTAAGATTTGAAAGAAAACCTCAAAAACCTCGATTCCTTAGGTTGGGACTATCGTCCATGATGTTGCGTCTGCATCCTTTTCCTTGCAAACTTGTTTGCAGATAAAAGCATTCATTCGCCCCATCAGCCCTTGCAGGGCAACAA
>JAGAAZ010000140.1 GCA_017614895.1 Bacteroidaceae bacterium
CAGGCACTCTGTTCACCCGTAGATCGAGACCTTCGAAGGAATCTTCTTCGGCCTTTTTCTTGAGACTTTCTACTATCTTCTCGTCGCTCTCTAACTGTCGGACCATCCACCCCATCTTGGGCGTGAGGGCATGCGTCAGGGTGTCCACTTCCGTTCCGATATAGCCTGCGACGAGTTCCATCGGGGTATCGACGAGGACATCGCCATCATCAATGTCGATAATCTGATATCTGAAATCCACATACACGCGCTCAGACGGCATCTCATGGGTGTGGGGCACTTGATCGAGTGTTTTCCCGGTTTCATCGGGGAAAAGCTTGAGCATCCAGCCGTCCAAAATTGTCGGGTTGCGAAGGTCGCATACTTTATCGCCCACCAATTCATCGGGGTTTTCCTTCTTGACCATACCCTGCCAGAAAGACTGCTTGGGCTTTCCCTTGGAGGCGTTGACAAACTCGGTCAGGATGGGATTAAGGCTCCTAATCCAATCTTTCATGCCATACTTCTCCAACTGCTTCGTCTTCTCCAGCACCTTTTGCCAATCTTCTGGCGTGCCCTTGAGGGTGATGGACGGAATACCACAGCCCATATAATGGACAATGTAGTCGAAGTAGGTCTTCACCGTCTCCATCAGTGTCACTTGCGAGGTGATACGCTCCGTCACGCCTGTGGTGGTGAAGTCGGCAGTCATGGTCTTGGCAATGTCACCCTTGGTGTATTCGTCAATTTGTGCAGCGAAACCAGCGATGAGTTTCTCCCAGTCTGGGTCTTTATGAATCAGTTCCTTCTTGGTCTCCACCACCAGATCCATCTTCTCTGTGTGGCTCACAATCTGGTCGCGCAGTTCCTCTGAATGTGCATTCACGTAGCGTGCGAATCCCTGACTGATGAGCAGCCAAACCATATCGGGTGAGAGCACAAGGGGACGATGCTCAGCGTATGCCCGCACAACCGTCTGGAAGAACACATCCTTCCCCCTGAAAGTGTAAAACCTTTCGTCGTCGGAAAAACTCTTGGCAATCCAAAGAGGTTCCAAAACACCCTCGCTTTCGAAGATCTCAGAAAGAGCCCCGGAACCCCTCGATTGGAGAAATTCCATGTCAAGGTCGTCCTCGTCGATAGGGCTGAGGTTCTCATCGACGATGAAGGTGATGCTCCCTTCCGTGCTGCTCACAACTTTGCTTTCCTGTGCCCACCCAGCGATGGTGGTCAGCACGATACAAACAAGTGTAATAATTCTTTTCATGATGTAATTTTTTGATGAAACAATTTGTTGGGTGCAAAGGTCGAAATTCTTGCTAAAAATACCAAGAAAATGAATTTACAAAAAATTTACATTTTGTTTCGGGGGTGGAAAAATAATTTACAAAAATTTTACATCATCTTTGTAAATGGCTGATATGAGATAACTTACAGAGAAAGTACAAAATTATCCCAGTCTTTGGCAGTTCCTTCTCCGTCAAACACTTTTTGTTGCATTCTGAGACGGTTTTGGGTCACGGCACTGTTGCTGACTGCCATCAATTTAGCGATATTGGAAGGCGAAACCTCCATTTTGATGAGCATACAGATGTGGTATTCGGTATCGGAAAGAGGGTAAAGCGCAAAGAGCCGTTCCTTGAAAGTGGGGTGTGTCTTCAGTAGTCGCTCCTCTATCTTCTTCCAGTCAGCATCTCTCAATACCTTATTATTATATATATGTGTAGTCACCAGTTGATTGATCTCTTTGTCGTAGAACTGGCGCTTGCTTCGAGAAGAAAGGAAAATCTCAGCCGCCTCTTCCTTTCGTATCTCTCTGCGTTGGCGAATCTGAAGCACGAACCAGATCGTTGCAGCAATGATGAGGAGGGCAGCGATGCTGACAATCCAAATCATTTGCCGCTCTTTCGAGTTCTCCTCCTCCAGACGGGTGTTCATGTTGTTGAGCGCTTGGCTCCTGGCTTGTGCATGCAGTTTCTGTATGCGCACCACCACTTCGGGCTTTGGTTGCGAGGCGAGGGTGCTGTCATTCTTCATCTCTTTGATGGTCTGCATGTCTTCGCTGCTGTATCGCATACCCAACGTGTCGCCAATTTCCTTGCAGTAGAAATAGGCGAGTTGCTGCATGTCGAGGGCTTCATCCAGCAAGCCGTTACGCATGTAGATGTGACCTACTTGTGCGTAGCAGCGGCTTTTCAAGACGGGGGTGATGTGGACGCTGTCGCACAGCAGGGCTTTCTGGAAATAGAGCAACGCTTTCTCTCCGTTTTGCAGGAAAGAGTTGACACATCCTCCATAATAATATGCCTCGGAGAGATGCCCATTCGGGTCGTATTTCTCAAATTGGTCGATCGCCGTACAAATGAGCGAGTCGGACTTGTGCTCCACTTTGGCTCTTTCGTCGGCCTTCACTCGGAGCATGTTGTAGTAGGCTTTGGTGTCTTCGTCCGCATTTTTCATTTCCCCGTCCATGCGCAGCAGCATGTGTCTGGCGCTGTCGGCATCGGTGGCTGTGAGGCTGTCGATGTCAACAAGTGTACGCTCATGCTGACCCATCCTGTTGCAGCAGGTGGTCAGCATGAGCGTAAGGGTTAGTAAAAATGCGATTCTTTTCATAAGTGATTTCTGCCGATATGAAATCGACGAGGTCGATGTCATTTAGCGTTCGATGGTCTGTTCGCGGTCAGGACCTACGCTGACAATCGCAATAGGAGTCTCGAGTTCCTTCTCCAAGAAAGCGATATAATCGTTGAAAGCCTTGGGGAACTCTGCTTCGCTGGTCATCTTCGTGAGGTCGGTCTTCCAACCTGGCAGTTCTTCGTAAACTGGCTCGATGAGACCGTCGCTGATGTCGTAAGGGAAGTCGCGTGTGATGCTGCCATCTTTCAGTTTGTAGGCAGTGCAAGCCTTGATGGTGTCAAAGCCATCGAGCACATCGCTCTTCATCATGATGAGCTTGGTCACGCCGCTGACCATGATGGCATAGCGGAGTGCCACGAGGTCAATCCAACCGCAACGGCGTTCACGACCTGTCACAGCACCATACTCATGACCAATGTCACGCATCTGCTTGCCTGTCTCATCGAACAGCTCTGTTGGGAATGGACCAGCACCTACGCGTGTGCAGTAAGCCTTGATGATACCGAACACATCGCCAATCTTGTTGGGACCGATGCCCAAACCGATGCAGGCACCTGCACAGATCGTGTTGGAAGAGGTGACGAATGGGTAAGAACCGAAGTCGATGTCGAGCATTGTGCCCTGAGCACCTTCGCAAAGTACAGACTTGCCCTGCTTCAGGAGTTTGTTGATCTCGTGCTCAGAATCCACCAACTGGAACTGCTTGATGTACTCGATACCTTCCATCCACTTCTTCTCCACCTCTGTGATGTCGTAGTCGGTATAGTTGAGGCTCTTGAGGATGGCTTCGTGCCGTGCCTTGTGAGCAGCGTATTTCTCTTCGAAGTTGTCGAGGATATCACCTACACGCAGACCATTACGGCTGGTCTTGTCGGTGTAAGTGGGGCCAATGCCCTTACCGGTCGTACCCACCTTGTTCTTGCCCTTGGCTGCCTCGTAAGCAGCATCGAGCAGACGATGGGTTGGCATGATGAGGTGTGCCTTCTTCGAGATGTGGAGGCGATTCTTCAGGTTGTGGCCGCTCTTTTCCAAATCTTTGGCTTCGTCCATGAAGAGGTCGGGTGCCAATACCACACCGTTACCAATAATGTTTACCTTGTCACCTTGGAAAATGCCCGATGGAATGGAACGAAGCACATACTTCTGTCCCTCGAACTCGAGCGTGTGTCCTGCGTTAGGACCTCCTTGGAAACGGGCTACAACGTCATAGCGTGGAGTCAGTACATCCACGACCTTACCTTTACCTTCGTCTCCCCATTGAAGACCTAACAATACATCTACTTTGCTCATGTTGATTATGTTTTTAGTTTGATTTTTCTTGAATTATTCTGATTTCTTAAACCACTCTGCTGCCTTGTTCAACTCCTCGTCAATCTTGGCGAAACGCTTTTCTTCCCGTGTCATACTGGATTGCTGCTTCTCCCTCGCTTCTCTCTCCATCCTCTTCCTCAAGCGTGCCAGCTTAGCCTGACAGATGTTGCAGATGCCATAGATGTAGGTGCTGCACCTCAGTTTCTTGAATCGGGGCGTCTTCACCTTCGATGCGGCTTGTTCGAGGGTGGTGTCCCTCAAGTCCCATATCTTGTTGCAACCTGTGCAGATGTAGTGGTGATGCACAGGCACTTTATAGGCACATTCATAGAGCGTGGCACCATCTGTCTGATGATTGTATAAGAGCCCGCATTTCACAAGCAGGGACAAGGTGCTGTACATCGTAGAACGACTGACCGGAAATTTCTCTGGCATCATTTCGAGAATCTGGTCAGCGGTGTAGTGCCCTTTCATCTGCATGACAACATCCAAGATGGCATATCGCTCGCCTGTCTTACGCATGCCTCCTTGTTCCGCAATGTAGCGATCCAGAATGTCACGTGGGGCGTCCTTGGGTTGTGTTCCCTCAGCCTTTTTCATCCTGTCTTTTTACAATATCGCTACAAATGTACTGCTTTTCTTTGGGTGTCACAAATAATCTGCCACTTTTTTAACTTTCCTTGCATTATCTTCACTCAAAGAGGCATATATCTGCAACGCTTTTATGGCATATCGGTTGTCTAATGATGCGCCTGCCTGGTCGAGAAATTCTGCTTCAGCCTCCTCGCTCAGTGGGTATTTCCTCATCAGGTGGCACAATGTCAGATAACCACAGTTTTGAAGCATTTTCTCTTCGCGTGCCATCCATTCGAACGCTTTCGTGCTGGCATACGGCAACTTCTGCACAAGATAGAAGCAGAACATGGTGGCAATCTCTTCCGTGCGGATGCTTTCTGCCCAGATGTCACACACCTCTTCATCGAAGTCTGTGGCAGGCATCAACATGCACCCAAGAATCTTACATTCTCGGGTGCTTTCGTTCCAGAGAGCCTGTGCCAAAGCCCTCAGTGAAATCTCTTTGGAAGGAACGCTTGAGAACCTGTTTTCAGCGATTTCATCGGCAATGTTTGCCAGTCTTGGCAACTCCACACCCCAATTTACACGGTAGTCTTCCGTCTGTCTGGCGTGTGCCGAAGCCACCCCGTTCATGTTGGCTCTCAGCTCCTTCTTGATGTCGTTGATGAGATTATTCATTGACGAGCGGCAGTGTAGCGTAATCTTTGCTGTATCGGAGCATCTGTTCGGCATATCCTTCCGTGTAAGAGATCTTCACGTCGGTAATGTTGCCTTGTGCATCGCGGACAGCCGTATAGACTGGGTTGATGAATCCTTTGTAAGGAGCGATGTTGAGTTTGGCATAACGGTCAAGGATTTCCTTGTGGAGTTCAGGATCGATCTTCACGCCGTATGTCTCCACCAACGTTTGTGCTCCCTTGAAATCGCCTGTTGACTTCACACGCTGGATTTCTGCCAACAACTCTCCGAAGAGCCCACGCAGTTTCTGATAGTCATTGATCTTCACATAAGTCTTGCCATCGCGCTTGACCAGTTCCATCACGTTGTCAGCCTTTCCGTGCTCGTATGCCCAACGGGCGATGAGGGCGCGATTGCGCATGTGGGCTTCCTCGATGTTGTTGCCCAGATTGATGCGCACCAACTGAGTGAGCAATCCGTTCTGCATCTGAGCAATATAGCTTGCCTTATAGGCTTCGGCGTTGGGCACCAATCCCAACTCCACCAACTTCGGGTCTGCCAGGTAATAAAGGGCAAAGAGGTCGGCACGGGCTTCTTCTATCGTACTTCCGTAGGCCTTGAGGCTATCGCCATCAACACCTTCCAAAAGTTTGCCGCTGCCGTGTCCCAGACATTCATGCAGGTCTGTATGTAAATCATCGGTCAAATCGCCATATTTCTCCACCAAATCAATCTCTTTCTTGCCATAGGCGAACTCTTGAAGCATCCCGCTTCCTTTGGCTGCCTTGTTGTAAGCATCGGTCAAATTACCGATGGTCACAGACTTGGAGCCGTGTTCAGCACGAACCCAGTTGCTGTTGGGCAGGTTGATGCCGATGGCTGTAGATGGATAGAGGTCTCCTGCAAGGATGGCTGCCTTGATGACTTTCGCTGTGATGCCCTTCACTTTCTCTTTCTTGAACTCTGGTGCCACAGGACTATGGTCTTCAAACCACTGGGCATTGGCACTCAATGTTTCTGTACGCTTCGTGGCTTCCACGTCTTTAAAATTGACGATGCTTTCCCATGAACACTTCAAACCCAATGGGTCACCATAGCATTCAATGAAGCCGTTGACAAAGTCCACTAAAGGCTCCGTGTTTTCCACCCAAGCAATCGAGTATTGGTCGAAAGTCTTCAGGTCGCCGGTCTCATAATATGAAATGAGCAAGTCAATCACCTTCTGCTGTTGAGCATCTTCTGCAAAAGGACGTGCCAATTTCAGATTCTCCACAATCTTCTTGATGGCATCACCATACATTCCGTTGATGGTCCACTTTTTCTCGATGAGATCGCCATTTTTTGTCTTGACAAGACGTGAGTTCATCCCATACATCACGGGATGGAGAGGGTCGCCTTCTGCTTTCTGCTTACCATAATACTCCTCTGCTTCTGCCTGTGTCACGTTTTCGTAGTAGTTGCAGGCACTGGTCTTCACCAAATCCGCACCTTCTGCAAGGTTCACACGCTTCTGCAGAATGTTGGGATTGAAGATGACATCAGCGATTTCATCGGAACAATTGACAGCATCTTGTAACCATTTGCGTGTAAATCCGGGTACGAACTTCTCACAGCCATAATGATGGTGGATGCCGTTCGAGAACCACACACGCTTCAGGTATTCTTCCAAAGCCTTGAAGTTCTTGCTCTCCTTATCGCCTTGGTAGTTCACATACACTTCCTCCAGCATTTTACGGATGCGCAGGTTGTACTTGCCGTTTTGGTCGAAAAGGATGTCGCGACCATATAAGGCAGCTTCTTGCAGATAGTAAATGAACGTCTTCTGCTGCAAGGTCAGGTTCTCAAATCCTTCCACCTTATAGCGAAGCATCTGCAAGTCGGCAAAACGCTCATTGTTGTAATCGAATTTCTTTTCCTTCTTGGCGTCCTTGGGGGACGGAGCGTCAAGCTTCTCGGCATTCATGGGACATGCCGTTGTAGCCAAAAGTGCTGAAATCATCATTGTTTTTACGATTGTCTTCATTATATTTAGATTGATATTTGTTGGCAAAGAGGAGGCAGTACTGTTACATTCGACGGAACTTCTCAGGGGTCATTCCTGTCACCTTCTTGAAGGCCGTGAAGAACGATTGACGATTCTTAAAGCCTACCATAGCACCGATGTCATCGATGGAGTAGGGGGCATATCGTTTGTCCTTCAGGTGGCGTTTCGCTTCTTGCACACGATAAGTATGCACGATGTCGCTGTAGGACTTTCCATAAATCGCCTTCATCATCCGCGATAGCGCAAACACCGAAACTCCAAGCTGTTCTGCCAGTTGCTGGGCAGAGAAGTCCGGTTCGAGATAGCCCTTCCCTTTGATAAGAATGGCGTCTATACGTTCTTTATAAGTATCCTGCTTGTTCATTTCGCTTGCGAAGTTACGACTAATTGAGAACACTTGCAAATTTTTTGCAAAAATGTTACCTGTTTGTTAGGTGTTTGTTACCTCTTTTGCAAACAGGTAACACCCATCCAGCCCTTTGTACATCGGGGTTGGAGGGGTGTTATGTTAGGTGTTAGGTGTTTTTCTGAGAAAACTATTTTTTTGTTTCCCCACGAGGAAAATTTTGCGCCCCAGTTAGGAAAATATTTTTCCCTAACTAGGCAGCAAAAAATTGCCGACGGCAATCCACCCTTTTGCCGCCAGCAAAACCATGCTTTGCCGTCACCTCTTTGATGCTTTGCCGTAGCCTCTGAAGGCAATAGCCTACTGTCTTTCATAACAAAGGCTCACTCTTTCACATAACAATGCCCCACTAATCGACGATAGAATAGCCTACAGAGGAAACCATAGGGAAACCTTACGGTAACCTTAGGGCAACCTTAGGGTACTCTTTGGGAAGGTGAGGGCTTAGTTACTCACTTTGTTCACATATTGTGAACTTAAAAATAGGTGAATTGTTTTGTGGTTATCAATATAAGTGGTATCTTTGCAAAAAGAATAGAAACCTTTACCTATGACAAACGAACTGAAACAATATATCGACGAACTGAACAAGCAATACAAAACAGGTATTGCTCGTGAACATTCCTATCGTCCTGCGCTGAAAGACCTCTTGCAGGGTTTGTTGCCTAAGATGGTGGTGACCAACGAGCCTGCACATTTTGAGTGTGGTGCGCCTGATTACATCATTCAAAGAGAGAAAGACCATCTGCCTGTGTTCTTTGTGGAAGCGAAGGATGTCAACGATAATGACTTGGACGGACGCAATAAGAATGGGCACAAAGAACAGTTTGACCGCTATAAGCAGGCACTTGACTGTATCATCTTCACCGACTATCTGGACTTCCATCTCTATGAACATGGTGAGTTTGTCGATAGCGTGAGGATAGCAGAGACGAAGGGTGACAAGATTGTTGGTATAGCTGAAACTGAGGATAAGTTCTTAGGCATGATTCAGCACTTGGGCTCTTCTGCCATCCAGCGTATCACTTCTGCACCTCGTTTGGCAAAATTGATGGCTGGTAAGGCTCGTTTGTTAGCCAATATCATAGAGACAGCCATGAACGATGAGATACAGAGCTATGAGAACGATAATCTTCGAGGACAATATCAGGCATTCAAGGATGTGCTTATTCAAGAACTGAAACCTGAGGATTTTGCCGACATCTACGCCCAGACAATCGCCTACGGTATGTTTGCAGCCCGTCTGCATGATGATACACCAGAGGATTTTAGCCGTGAGGAGGCTGCGCGTTTGATTCCAAAGACCAATCCCTTCCTGCGCCAGATATTCAACAATCTGGCTGGCAACGACCTTGATGAGCGCATTGCATGGGTTGTGGATGATTTAGTGATGGTCTTTCAGGCTACCGACCTAAAGAAAATCATGAAGAGTTATAGCACCAACAAGCTGCATCACGACCCCATGATTCACTTCTACGAGGACTTCCTCTCCGAGTATAATCCCAAGTTGCGCAAGTCAAAAGGTGTATGGTATACGCCTCAACCTGTCGTAGGCTTCATTGTCAGGGCTGTGGACGAGATACTTCAGAAGGAATTTGGACTGCCAGAAGGATTGGCGGACTACTCGATGATAGAGCGCGAGATGGCTGTGGAACAAAGCCGTGACAAGCGCACTACAGACGGCATGAAGCATGAGAAGCGCAAATTCCATCGTGTTCAGATACTTGACCCTGCTACTGGTACTGGTA